>NZ_JBFUID010000061.1:0-35697 GCF_056402055.1 Pseudomonas sp. P4_C4
GTTCAGCGCTAGCCAATGAATCCCGCTTTAACTGTTAATAAAGTCTCACTTGAGGATACCCAAATGAAATCCATGAAAGTTCTCTTCGTAGTCGCCACTCTGACCGCTTCTTCTCTGGCGATGGCCACAGGTGGCGGTGATCGGACCTTCGCACGCATGGAGTCGGCCCGCAAAGTCTCGATGGAAACCTACCAGGTTGCCCAGAAACAGAAGGCTGAAGCCGCTGTTGCTCAAAGCAAAGCCAAGGCGACCGACCGCAGCAATAGCTGATCCGTATAGCGAGTGGGCCGTGCAGGAACAACTGGTCAATCATTCATTCCACGACGAGTTGAGCCAGCCGCTCAGTGCATCGATCCAGCCCAAGGCCATGACCATTCTCAGCCARCTGACCTTTACGACAGGGTCATAACGGCAAGGCAAGCCTTGCAGCTTGAAGAATGCCCGTATCGTGAGATACGGGCATTCTTTATGGGGCCAGTATTTTTCGCTCTTGACGCGTGACCACCCGGGCTTTCCTGAAGAAAATACCGTAGACAATCGACAGCACCAGCAGAAACGGCACACCGAACACCAGGGTCATCTTGAAGGCTTCAGTGAAGTAGGTGGTGATCATCACCGCCCCCATCAGCACCAGCCCCAGCAATGTGCTGTAGGGAAACAGACGCATGCGGAACGACAGTTTGCGGTTGCCATTGCGTTCGTGAAAACGACGGAAACAGAAGTGCGTGAGGAAGATCATGAACCAGGTAAAGATCGCGCCGAACATCGAGATCGCCATCATCAGGGTGAACGAACTTTCCGGGTACAGGATGTTGAGCAACGTCGCCAGGGCGATACCTGAACTGGAGAGCAACAGCGCGTTCAACGGGATCCCGGTCTTGCTCAATACACCCATGGATTTTGGCGCGTAGCCGGCACGGGACAGGCTGAACATCATGCGCGTGGTGATGTACAGCTGACTGTTCATCGCCGACAACGCCGCAATCAGGATCACGAAATTCATCACGCCGGTGGCGCCGGGAATGCCGATGGCTTGCATCACCGTGACGAACGGACTCTGGGCATGGCCAGCCTGGACCCAAGGAACGATTGCCAGCATCAATGCCAGGGTCAGCAGGTAGAACACCACCAGGCGCACGATAGTCCCGCGAAAAGCTTTCTTCACCGCTTGTTCCGGGTCTTTTGCCTCGCCGGCAGCCACCGCGATCATCTCCACGCTCAGGTAGCTGAAGATCGACACGATCACCGCGATCCACATCCCTTGCAGTCCATTGGGGAAGAAGCCGCCGTGAGCGGTGTAATTGTGCACGCCGTAGTCCGGATTGCCGGAACCGAACACCACATACACCGCCAGGATGATGAAGCCGACAATCGCGCCGATCTTGATGGTCGAGAACCAGTATTCGAAAGTGCCGAAGGTCTTCACGCTGATGGCATTGAGCACGATCAGCACGCTGGAGAACGAGACGATCCATATCCACTCCGGCACGTTGGCAAACCAGTACTTCATGTACATCGCCACCGCCGTCACTTCCGTGCCGACCGCCAGCACAATCGCCGCCCAATAGGCATAGCGCACCAGGAACCCGGCCAGCGGGCTGACATAAAATTCGGCATAGRCACCGAACGAACCCGAGGTCGAATGGGCCACGGTCATTTCCGCCAGGCAGCCCATCAGCAGTAGCGTGATAATGGCGCCAATCCCATAGCTGAGCAACACGCTCGGCCCGGCATAACCGATGGCATAGGCGCTGCCCATGAACAGCCCGGTGCCGATTGCACCGCCAATGGCGATCATGCTCATCTGCCCCGACGTCAGCTGACGCCGCAGGCCGTGTTCACGGTTGGATATCGTTTCGAAACCGGAGTTATCGGTCATTTTTATGTCCTCTGGATTTTGTCTTTCTTGAAGAGCACGTCGTGGGTTTAACGGTGGGGATCAGCCACGCACAGCAGGACACGGATCAGAAAATACTCAGTGGATACTCGATGATCACCCGGACTTCGTTGTTGTCCGTGGTGTCGGCACGGGCGACCTGCGCGGTGGAACGTACACTGGCCTGACGCACGCGTATTGACAGATCCCTGGCCTTGCCCGACTGCACGACATAGCGTGCCTCGAGGTCGCGCTCCCAGCGCTTGCCGTCATCGCCGTAACGTCCATAGGCGCCATTGGGTCCGCCGTCGTAATGGCTGTCATCGATGTGGTCACCACTGACGTAACGCGACATGAAGCTCAGGCCCGGCACGCCGAAAGGCGCCATGTCCAGGTCATAACGCAGTTGCCAGGAGCGTTCGTTGGGGGCGTTGAAATCAAGAACCTGAATCGAGTTGGCGAGGAAGATCGACGTGCCTGGCTGCTGGTCGAAGCCCAGGTAATCGAACGGCTCGTCGCCATCGACCCGCTGGTACGCCAGGGTCAACCGATGGGCACCGAATTTGTACGCGGTGGACAGCGACCAGGTGGTGTTGTCGATCTTGCCGGCCAGGCTCTGGCCGCTGTCGTTGGTGCGATAGAGATTGAAATCCAGGTTCAGCGACTGGCCTTCGCCAAGGGCAAAGGTGTAGTTGGTATTGGCGTAGTACTGGCGCCAGATGTCGGTGAACTGCGAACCGTACAGGCTGACACTCAGTTGATCGCTCAGGGCGTAGCTGCCGCCCAGATAATCGACGCTGCGGGTTTCCACGCCGGCGTACAGCGCTTTGAGCGCGCCATTGGCATTGGTCGAATTGCTGTCGTTGCCGGCGGTGAAGTGACCGATGTCCAGTTGCAATGCCTTGAGTTCATTGCTGGTCAACTGAAAGCCGGTGGCAACACTGGTGAACAGTCGCGCATTGCCGGTGCCGAACACCGGGTTGAGCGGTGTCAGGTTGCCGTACTTGAGCTCGGTCTGCGAAATCCGCGCCTTCACCGCACCGCCCGCTTCGGAATACTCATCCTCGGGACGACCATCGGCATCGACCGGCAGCAGACCCGTGCCCGTGCGACCTTTGCCACTGTCGAGCTTGAGGCCCAACTGCGCATAGGCATCGACCCCGAACCCCACCGTTCCCTGGGTGTAGCCGGAGCGGTAATCGAGCATGATCCCGTGGGCCCACTCGTCCCGATAGTTCTGACCGCCCGGGTTGTTGAGGTTGTTGCGGTAGAAATAGAAGTTACGGTTGGTCAGGGTCAGGCTGCTGTCTTCGACAAATCCGTTGTCGGAGGCGGCACAGGCCATTTGGCCAAGGCAACTGGAGATGGCGAGCGGCAAGGCAGGCCAGAGGGACAGTTTCATTCTGCGTGCTCCTTATTATTGTGATTGCAGAACTGGTTATTGCCGGCGGCCGAAGCCCTGCCGCTGGGAAACTCCCGCAGCAGGACAAGGACGCCGCAGAGTTCAGGTCACGCTGTGGCGAACCTGGAATTGCGCTTGCGACCAGGTGTTCCGGTCGAGGATATCGCCGAGGATCTGTACCGCATCCCAGACTTCGGTGAAGGTCGTGTACAGCGGGGTGAAACCGAAACGCATGATGCGTGGCTCGCGGTAATCACCAATCACGCCCCGCTCGATCAGGGCCTGGATCACCGCATAACCTTCGGGGTGTTCGAAGCTGACGTGACTGCCACGTCTGGCGTGCTCACGCGGCGTGATCAACGTCAGATCGTGAGCCGCGCAACGCTGCTCGACCAATTCGATGAACAGGTCAGTCAGCGCCAGGGATTTGCGGCGCAAGCTGACCATGTCGGTCTGGGCAAACACGTCCAGGCCACACTCGACCATCGCCAAAGAGGTAATCGGCTGGGTGCCGCACAGGTAGCGCGCGATGCCGCTGCTCGGCTCGTAATGCGACTCCATGGCGAACTGCCGTGAGTGGCCGAACCAGCCGGACAGTGGCTGCGGCACCAGATCGCACAACTGTGGCGAAACCCAGACAAAGGCCTGCGAGCCCGGCCCGCCATTGAGGTACTTGTAGGTGCAGCCGATGGCGTAATCGGCACCCGCCCGATGCAGGTCGACCGGTACCGCGCCCGCGGAATGGGCCAGGTCCCAGATCGCCAGCGCGCCACATTCGTGAGTCAGCGCGGTCAGGGCCTGCATGTCGTGCATGTAGCCGGTCTTGTAATTGACGTGGGTGAGCATGACCACTGCCGTGTCCTGGTCAATCGCTTGCGGCAACCCTTCAGGACTGTCGACCAGGCGCAGGGTATAACCCTGTTGTAGCATCTGCGCGAGGCCTTCGGCGATGTACAGGTCGGTGGGGAAATTGCTCGATTCACTGACGATCACCCGTCGCTGCGGCGACCTGGTGGCCTGTACGCGCAAAGCGGCGCTCAGCACTTTGAACAGGTTGATCGAAGTGGTATCGGTCACCACGACTTCACCCTCCCCCGCACCGATCAAGCCCGCCAGGCGGTTGCCCAGACGCTCCGACAGCTCGCGCCAGCCTGCGCTGTTCCAGCTGCGGATCAAGCCATTGCCCCACTCCTCGGCGACCACCGCTTGAGCCCGCGCCAAAGCAGCGACCGGCCGCGCGCCCAGGGAGTTGCCATCGAGATAGATAACGCCTTCAGGGAGCGCAAACTGCCGGCGCAGGGGCGCCAGCGTGTCCTGGGTATCAAGCGCCAGACAATCGTTTCTTGTCGTCATTGGGTGTCCTGTTTTTTGTTATGCGGCGCCCTCCGGGCAGGTTGCATCGACCTGCCCGGGCGCCCTGATTCAAGGCAATTCGCCTAATACTGATCAGTTGACACACAAAATCTGTGGGAGCGAGCTTGCTCGCGATGGGGGCCTAATATTCAACATCAATGTTGACTGACCCGCCGCTATCGCGAGCAAGCTCGCTCCCACAAGGATTGCAGTGTTCAAACCCTTGGCTGACCGGCATCAGGCAATTCGCCCGCCTTTCGATGGAGAGATAATGAACTAACCATTGGAGAATTTTCGTGCAAAGTGGGCAGCGCTATAGTAGTTATCTCGCAGAATATTCGAATCAAACCCCAATAAACGCGGATTTATTCAAACCATGAATCTTGACTCGACAGACCTGCGAATCCTGCATCAATTGCAACAGGATGGCCGCATCAGCAATCAGGAATTGGCGGAGAAAGTCGCCTTGTCACCGTCGGCTTGCCTGCGTCGTTTGCGCCTGCTGGAAAGCGAAGGAATCATCACCGGCTATCGCGCGGTGCTGAACGCCGAACGGCTGGGCATTGAACTGGAAGCCATCGTTCATGTGTCGCTGCGACAGGACGTCGAGGACTGGCACGAGACCTTCATCAAGAAGGTTCAGCAGTGGCCGGAAGTGGTCACCGCCTATGTGGTTACCGGGGCAAGCAACTATGTGTTGCGGGTGCAGGCCCGCAACCTCAAACACTTCTCGGATTTCATCGTCAACCACCTCAACCGCACCGCCGGCGTCACCGATATACGTTCGGAAATCGTCCTGCAAAAAATCAAGGAGCGTGAGCAATTGCTGGATCTGGTGGTACGCAAGTAAGGACGCCGACCTTCAAAGCCCGTGCAGGCGCCGGGCTTCGTTGCGCTGCAACGTCATGCTCGGGGTTTCGTCGAACAGCTTGCGGTACTCGGTGGAAAAACGCCCCAGGTGCATGAACCCCCAGCCCATCGCGATCCCGGAAATATTGCGTGCCGAACCGTGCTCAAGAATCTCCTGGCGCACGGCGTTCAAGCGGTACTTTTTCAGGTAGACCATTGGCGACATGGCGAAGTACTTCTTGAACGCATCGAACAACTTGAAGCGCGAAACGCCGGCAGCGGCCTCGATGTCCTCCAGATGCAACGCTTCGCGGGCGTTGTCGTGGATGTACTGTCGAGCCCTGATCAGGTAGTGCGGCAACTTCACGCCCAGCACGTCCCGCAGCGCCTGCGAATAGTTGTTGGGCTGGGCCAGGATCAAGCCTTTGATCAGCGAGCTTTCAATGTCCCGGGTGAAGGCCACCTGTTCGAAGAGTTCGCTGCTGCGCGCAAGCTCGTCGATGAAGTAACGCGCCATGCGCCACCACGACGCCGATGCGCCATCGATCGCATCCATCACCGGCTCGAAGCGCAGCGGCGCGTCCAGAGGCCGTTGCAACATCCCCTCCAGCGCTTCGCTCATCGCGATACGCGTAATCACTACCTGAACCTTGCGACAGTCACCGGAGATCGCCAGCAGCTGGTTTTCATTGGGCGACACGATGACCCCTTGATCGCGGTCGGACCTGAGCACGCTGCCATCCTTGCTCAGCTCCTGTTGGCCCACCAGCGGCAAGCTCAGGCTGTAGCTGCTGAAGTGCTCGGCGTCTTCGATATCGATGGTGACATCGGTGCCGTATTCGATAGTACCCAGGGTGGTGGCCATCGATTTGAACATGTTGGCGTTGTGATGAAAGCGAATCCGTTCGGGGGTCGCGCTCACCAGTCGATGGGGCCCGCAGATACCGGACATCCAGCTTCTGGCGGCCTCCAGGTCATCGCTGTCGACACGAATGTCGCGAAACTGCGGATCCACTTTGCTGCTCATCACGGTGCACTCACAGGCAATATTTTCGGCGCGCTCTGACGGCGCGTACCAGGCGGGAAAGGAGCAACTTCCACGCCATAAATCGTCGGCGCCCACTTAACGGATAGTGATCGGTAACTAAGCGGATAAGACATGGCTGACAAAGCCGCAAAAGCACTCGATCAGCACTCGGCGCATTGCAAAACAGTATCTGATTGGCGCAATCAGGTGCAGCCGTTTATCACCTGGTGCGGGATTTGTGTCATCGCTGCCCAACCAACTGTTACCGCCCCCCCAATTTTACGGACTGCCTTCGCCAACTTATCGGATAGACCGCCACCCGCCCCGCTCCTCTAATGAGCGCACCGATTAGCCCAATAAAAAAGGTGCACACCATGAGTGGCGAAAAAAACGTCGAGCAGTGGAAAGCGTTTATCCAAAGCTGCCTGGATTTCCGCCTGGCAGAGGGCGTATTCCGCATCGCCCGGGACATCTTCACCGAGCCGCAGCTGTTCGATCTGGAGATGGAACTGATCTTCGAAAAGAACTGGATCTACGCCTGCCACGAAAGCGAGCTGGCCAACAACCACGACTTCGTGACTATGCGCGCCGGCCGCCAGCCGATGATCATTACCCGCGACGGTGATGGTCAGCTCAATGCGCTGATCAATGCCTGCCAGCATCGCGGCACGACGCTGACCCGCGTCGGCAAGGGCAATCAGTCGACCTTCACCTGCCCGTTCCATGCCTGGTGCTACAAAAGCGATGGTCGCCTGGTCAAGGTCAAGGCGCCGGGCGAGTACCCGGAAGGCTTCGACAAAGCCACCCGCGGCCTGAAGAAAGCCCGCATCCAGAGCTACAAGGGTTTCGTCTTCATCAGCCTGGATGTGCACGCCGACAACAGCCTGGAAGACTTCCTCGGCGACGCCAAAGTGTTCTTCGACATGATGGTCGCCCAGTCGCCGAGCGGTGAGCTGGAGGTACTGCCCGGCAAGTCGGCCTACACCTACGACGGCAACTGGAAACTGCAGAACGAAAACGGCCTCGATGGTTATCACGTCAGCACGGTCCACTACAACTACGTGGCCACGGTGCAGCACCGCCAGCAGGTCAACAGCGAGAACGGCACCGCCGCCAGCGGCACCCTCGACTACAGCAAGCTCGGCGCCGGTGATGCCAATACCGATGACGGCTGGTTCGCCTTCAACAATGGCCACAGCCTGCTGTTCAGCGACATGCCCAACCCGTCGGTGCGCTCCGGCTACGCGACGATCATGCCGCGCCTGATCGAAGAACACGGCCAGCAAAAGGCCGAGTGGATGATGCATCGCCTGCGTAACCTGAATATCTATCCGAGCCTGTTTTTCCTCGATCAGATCAGCTCGCAATTGCGCATCATCCGCCCGGTGGCATGGAACAAGACCGAAATCGTCAGCCAATGCATCGGCGTCAAGGGCGAGTCCGATGCCGATCGCGAAAACCGCATTCGCCAGTTCGAGGACTTCTTCAACGTCTCGGGCCTGGGCACACCGGATGACCTGGTGGAGTTCCGTGAAGCCCAGCGCGGTTTCCAGGCGCGCCTGGAGCGCTGGAGCGATATTTCCCGCGGCAGTCACCGCTGGGCCACTGGCGCCACGCCCAACAGCGAGGCGATCGGCATTGCCCCGGCCATGACCGGCACCGAATTCACCCACGAAGGGCTTTACGTCAACCAGCACCGCAACTGGCAGCAATTCCTGCTCGATGGCCTGGACGCGAAATCCCTGAAACTCCGTGAGGTGCAATGATGAATGCGCAATTGCAGTACCAGATCGAACAGTTTTTCTATCGCAAATCCGAACTGTGCGACGCTCAGGACTGGGATGCCTACATCCAGCTGTTCGCCGAGCACAGCGAGTTCCACGTGCCGCAATGGGACYCCGAACACGTCTACACCCGCGACCCCAAACGCGAAATGTCGCTGATCTATTACCCCAATCGTTCAGGCCTGGAAGACCGCGTGTTCCGCCTGCGCACCGGCAAGTCCGCGTCCTCGACGCCAATGCCGCGCACCTTGCATCAGATCAACAACGTGCGGATCGGCGAGCTTGCAAACGGCGAGCTGGAGGTGCGGCTGAACTGGCACACGTTGTACTACCGCCTGGCGACATCCGAGCAGTTTTTCGGCCGCGCGACCTATCACCTCACGCCACACGCCGATAGCTGGCTGATCACTCGCAAGCATGTGCTGCTGCTCAACGACACCATCAACTCGGTACTCGATTTCTACCACATCTGAATCCAAGGAGACCGGGGCATGAACCATAAGGTCGCGTTCAGCTTTGCCGACGGCAAAACGCTGTTCTTTCCCGTACAACCCAACGAAATCCTGCTCGACGCCGCCCTGCGCAATGGCATCAACATTCCCCTGGATTGCCGCGAAGGCGTCTGCGGAACCTGCCAGGGGCGTTGCGAGTCGGGCGATTACAGCCAGGACTATGTGGATGAGGAAGCCCTCTCCAGCCAGGACCTGCAACAACGCAAAATGCTCACCTGCCAGACACGGGTCAAATCCGACGCGGCGTTCTATTTCGACTTCGCCTCCAGCCTGTGCAATGCCGCCGGCCCCGACCGACTCACGGCAACGGTCAGCGACGTCAAACAGGTCTCGGCCAGTACCGCGATCCTGCATCTGGATCTGGGTCAGGTCGGGCAATCACTGGATTTCCTGCCGGGACAATACGCCCGGTTGCGGATCCCGGGCACCGAGAACAAGCGCTCTTATTCGTTCGCCAATCGGCCGAGCGCCAGCAATCAGCTGCAGTTTCTGATTCGCCTGCTTCCCAACGGGGTAATGAGCAACTACATCCGCGAACGCTGTCAGGTGGGCGACCAAATCGTTCTGGAGGCACCGCTGGGGGCTTTTTATCTGCGACACGTCGCCAGGCCGCTGATCCTGGTGGCCGGTGGCACCGGTCTTTCTGCATCGCTGGGCATGCTCGACGAGCTCGCCGAACGCGGCTGCGAGCAACCCGTGCATTTGTACTACGGTGTGCGCGATGCAACCGACCTGTGCGAGCAGGCGCGCATCCACGCGTATGCGCAACGCATCCCGGGGTTGCGCTACACCGAGGTGGTCAGCGAGCCGTCACCGCACTGGACCGGCAAGCGCGGCTACATTGCCGAGCACTTCGACGCCGCTGAACTGCGCGATGGCGAGGTTGATATGTACGTCTGCGGGCCACCGCCGATGGTTGAGTCGATCAAAACCTGGTTACAGGCCCAGGCACTGGACAGCGTGCACCTGTACTACGAAAAATTCACCGAGAGTAATGCCTGACATCGCTCACCCGAATGGGGCGCCGGAACCGGGCGCCGGAACCGGGAGCCAGGTTGGTGCCCGGCTCCGGCGTCCACTTCGGATCTGTTGAATGGGTTACCCGCGTTGCGACGTACTCAGCGGCCGCAGAATCGCCCTGACCGGACTGGCGTCCAGATGAGCAAAGCGCAGCGGCAAGGCGATCAATTCATAATCGCCTTCCGGGACATCGTCCAGCACGATGCCTTCAAGAATCGCCATGTGATGGCGGGCCACGGCACCGTGTGAATCCATGGTCCTGGATTGCTGGGGGTCCAGTGACGGCGTATCGATGCCAATCAACCGCACACCAAGGCTCGCCAGCAAGTCGATGGTTTCCCTGGCAACGGCCGTGAACCCTGAATCCCAGGCTGTCAGCGGCGCTTGTCGATAGGTGCGCAGCAGCACGCGCTCGGGCACGTCGTGCAAACGTCCTTGCAATTGCCCGGGCTGCACCAGTTCGCCGCTGTCCAGACAATGCAAAACGCGGCAAGGCCCGATATAGACGTCCAACGCCACATCGCCAATCGGCGCACCATCAGCGCTGTAATGCAGCGGTGCATCGACGTGGGCGCCGGTATGCGGCGACAGGGTGATGCGTCCGACATTCACCGGACACTCGGGACCGTAGGTCCAGACGCGTTCCTCCTGGAACGGCGTGTCACCCGGCCAGGTCGGCGTTTCGGTACTCAAGGGTGGACTGATGTCCCACAACGTTGTTTTTTTTGTCATCGCAATGCTCACCGGATTTACCGAGTGAAATGATACGAGCGACAGCGGTGAAGATTCGTGCAAAAACCTTGGGTAACCGTGTGGGCTTTCGCACAAACCGCCGTGGATGAGCGGGATTGCGGCAGGAAATTTCAACGCGTGTCGCTTTCACAAAGTTCGGTGCAGGGCTCTCTCAAACGCCATACCCGCCCTTCTTGTGGCGAACGACGATATGGATCAGCTCTCAGCGCAAATGCTGGAGTCCTGACTGGACTCAGCAGCCAGTTTCAATCGGTCCGCTTTACTGATGTATTTTGACTTGCTTTTCGGTGCCAATTTGGCACTGGCTTTTTTGGCGTTAGCCTTTAACAACTGGTTTATTTTTTTACGACGGTTCATGTTTTCCTACTCCTTTTGCAAGTGCTTGAATGATATCAGCTTAAAGTATCGGGTCAGATCCCTGTGGTGCGCACTTGGTGCATAACGCTGGAAACAGGCGGTGAATCGCCCCTGGATACCAGTCATGAAGGAGCAATCGCGATCTGCGCTCTGGGCAGCTTCGACAAGACTGAACTAGTTTTACCTGCAAGCTTCGAGTGCCTGGCGCTTTTCCCGCATCGGCATCGTAGTGATGCGGTACCGTAAGCCCATTTGTAAGCGGTACCTTTGGGGAAGAAGCAGTGCTCGGCGTGAGTCTCCTGACTTTATTCCTGATAGCGATCCACTGCCTGCCGGCAAGGAGTTGTGATGCGCGCTACAGCGTTTTCAGTCGGTGGACCCGCCCCTTGGTTCCATTGCCGCACTCAACAAAGAGAGCGCTTTTGTTTCGACACCATTGGCGGTCGGTATGTAGTGCTTTGTTTTTTTGGTTCTGCGGCTGATCCTGCATCAATTAAAGTTCTGGAGGGTGTTCGGGCCCATCGCCAGCGGTTCAATGACGATCACGTCTGCTTCTTTGGTGTTTCCGTAGATCCCGAGGATGAAAAGCTGAAGCGGGTAGAAAGTGCGATACCTGGCATGCGCTTCATCTGGGACTTCGATCGGTCAGTCAGTCAGCTCTACGGTACATTGCAGCCAGACGGCAGCATCAGGCAAATGACCTGCGTGCTGGATCCTGCGCTGCGTTTCCTGGCCATCATCCCGATAGAGGCACCGGTTGATAACCATATACCCTCGTTAATGCGCTTTCTGGATAGATTACCCGCACTGGCTGCGCCACATGCCGCCACACCACACGCCCCTGTCCTGGTGATTCCCCGTATATTTGAGCCCAAGCTGTGTAAAGCACTAATACGTTATTACGACGAACGTGGCGGAGAGGAATCCGGGTTTATGATGGAGCAGTCGGGTAAAACCGTCTACATCACCGACCATGGCCACAAGCAACGTCGTGACTGCGTTATTGAAGACAAGGCTCTATCCAAAGCATGCTCGCTGCGTATAGCCGACCGTTTGCTTCCAGAGCTACACAAAGCGTTCCAGTTCAATGCCACTCGAATGGAGCGCTATCTGGTGGCCTGCTACAACAGCGATGAAGGCGGGCATTTCCGGCCCCATAGGGATAACACCACGAAGGGTACAGCGCATCGCCGTTTTGCCGTTTCCCTGTTTCTTAATTCCGGAGAGTACGAAGGCGGTTTTCTGCATTTTCCAGAGTTTGGAAAAGCGCTTTACAGCGCTCCAACAGGAGGGGCTGTGGTGTTTTCGTGTTCACTTTTGCACGAAGCCACGCCTGTAACCCAAGGTCGCCGCTATATGTTTCTCCCGTTTCTATACGATGATGCCGCTCGCGTCATTCGAGAAGAGAATCTCCCATTTATTGGAAGCTGACTCGTGTGCAACACAACTCAGCTGTCATTACAGACGGCCTTGAATGCCAGCTCGTTGTCAGTGCAGTCGGTACATCGAGGGCGACCCGAGTATCGATCCGGAATTTGAGCGAAACCGGGGCGATGCATCAGGCAGAAATCGGCCATCAAGCGCCTTTCAAATCTCTCCACCTGAGGAGTGCATCAGGGTAACGGGTGCCCGCAAGTGCTAAGCACTTAGCTGCTTGATCCAGTCCAGGCTCGCAACGGTAGAGCCGCAAGGACGGTATTCACACCCGATCCATCCTGGGTAGCCACGCTGCTCCAGCGCTGCGAACAAGGCAGCAAAGTCGATGCTCCCCGTTCCCGGTTCGTGACGACCCGGACAGTCAGCAATTTGCACATGGACGGTTCGGTCATAAAATCGAGCCAGAACATCTGCTGCGTCTGCGGTCAAAAGCTGGGCATGGTAAAGATCGAGAATCAGCCCGACACTCGGGAAGGTCTCCAGCACCTGTTGCGCTCTGCTGAAGTCAGACATGTAATAGCCCGGCATCTCCTTCGAACTGATCACTTCGATAAGGGGCCGCAACCCCTGATCTTCGAAGTACTTGACTGCATACGCAAGGTTGCTCCCGAAGATAAGCGCAGCCTCATCCTGCGTCGTAACTCCAGACATGATGTGGACATCCGAACAAGCCAGCACCTTTGCATAACGGGCGGCCTGGACCAGGCCAGCGCGAAACTCTTCTTCCTTGCCTTGCAGGGCTGCAATGCCTTTGGTGACGCCCGCCGGTGCGGCGAACTGAATCAGAGGAAGAGCGTATTGAGCCAAGTGGTCGGCCAGGAGACTGGCGTCGAATTCATAGGGCGACGGAAACTCCACCGCCCGAAATCCAGCGGCGGCGGCTTCGATGCGTTGCAGAAAAGGCAATTCATTGAATTGAAAACCGAGATGAGCATTGAACTTGAGCATTGGGTAAACATCCATCCTGGGAAGAAACGAAAAGCCTGGAACATCCTTTGTGGCTCCGACACTACACTATCGTAAGTGGTCCATACAGACAGACCAGAGCGAGCCAGTGCCTACCCTGCGTCGCTCATCATCGAAAACCGGGCGAAACAAATCAGATCGCAGATCTTCGACTGACTGGCTACCGCATTACATCGTGCGTCCACCAGCGGCCACTGGAAAACAGGGGCTTATCGCGATGCATTCCCACGAGAAATAGAAAACCGCGCAGCTTGTTGTCGATTTCACAGCGTCCGGTTCGACTATCTATCAGGGAATGGTCCCAAGGGATCGCAGATTTCCCTGCCTGAACTTTTTCATCCGGATGAATCAGGAGAAGAACATGCGCACACTCACCGTTGCCGCGTTCGTGAGTCTGGACGGCGTCATGCAAGCGCCCGGCGGGCCTGAAGAGGACACCAGTGGTGGATTCCGCTTCGGTGGCTGGATCGTCCCCTACGCCGACAAAACCACCGGTCAGGCCGTACAGGACCTGTTCTCCCAGCCGTTCGAGTTGCTGCTGGGACGTCGTACCTACGACATCTTCGCCGCCTATTGGCCACACATTCAGGCCGACTCCACTCACCACACCATTGCTGATCTATTCAACGGCGTACCCAAGCACGTGGCCACCCATCGCGCCGATTCGCTGGCCTGGCAGAACAGTCATGCGCTGCAGGGCAACCTGGTCGACGCGATCAGCGCGCTCAAGCGCCAGGACGGTCCTCAGCTACTGACCCAAGGCAGCGGCGAACTGGTGCGCCAACTGCTTGCCGCCGGCCTGGTGGACGAGTTGCGGCTGATGATTCATCCCATCCTGCTGGGGCGCGGCAAGCATTTGTTCGACGACAATGCACAAGCGTCGGCCTTCACCTTGCTGAACTCGATCAGCTCGCCCGGGGGCGTGCTGATCGCCCGTTACATCCGCAGTGGCGAGGTGCGCACTGGCACATTCGAGGGCGTCAGGCAGCGATAGCCTGCGCCCCTGGCAAGCGGCTCAAAACCCTGTGCCCGCCTCGACACCAACGGCCCAGGTGAAATTAAGCCTGGGCTAAGGTTGCCTCTGTTAGTCTTCGACGCTTTTAAGTCGTCGAGCATTTCGAAGATGGGTAGTGTCGATACAAACGCCAAGCCACCGTTCAGCATCGTTCTGGTTAATTACAAAACCCTTGATTTGACCAGGATCTGCCTGGACCTGTTGCGCGAGCCTGTACGCAAAGCCGCAATCCCGGTCTGGGTGGTGGATAACGGTTCGGCGGACGCCAGCGTCGAGTATTTGCGCTCACTCGACTGGATCAATCTGGTCGAACGGGATGCCCCCACCAAAGAGCCGGGCCACATCGCCCATGGCAAGGCGCTGGACATGGCACTGACCAGGGTTGATACCGACTATCTGTTCCTGATGCACACCGACACGTTTGTCTTCGATGCAAACGTCTTCGCGATGATGATGGACCACTGCACAAAAGATCGAAACGTCGCAGCGGTCGGTTGCACGGAACAACTCAACCGCGGACTGCCAAGGACCGTGTGGCGCTTCACTTCACGCCTGCTCAAGCACCATTACCGGCGCCTCAAGCAATCGCTCGGCCTGCGATCAAAAGAGCCAAAACCCTACAGAGAAACTTACTTGAAAAGCTTTTGCACGCTATGGAATTGCAGGCTGATGAAGCAGCAGGGTCTGCATTTTCAGATCGACGACCGTGTGCCCGGTTATGAGTTGCAAGACCGGGTGATCGGGCTTGGCTACAAGGTCGTGTTTCTGTCGCCCGGCAAAATCTTCAAGTACCTGGACCACGTCCAGGCCGGCACCGTTGCCGCTGCTGGCGGTTATGGCCAGGATCATCGACGGACCAAGATGTACCAGGCCATTCTAAAGCGCTTCAGTGCAACCAACTAGATGTCTTGAACAAACCTGCGCCCCCAAAAAAGCCCACTGACCGTTGTCGGTTCAGTGGGCTTTTTCGCATCAGGCTAACGCTGATTCACTGCTTCATGATGTACGTCGCCAGGCTCTTCAGGTCGTCCGAACTCAACTGCGCGAACGGTGGCATGGGCACATCCCCCCACTTGCCGCTACCGCCGTGCTGAATGCTCGACATTACCCGGGCCAGTGCCTGCGGGTCATTGGCATACTTGACCGCCACATCGCGATAGGCCGGGCCGACGACCTTGTGGTCGACCGCGTGACAGGACAGGCAGGCGTTGTCCTGGAGCAAGGCCGAGGCGACTTTCGCTACCGACACCGTCGGTGGCTGATCCGTCGGCGGGTTCGAGGCCGCCTGAACATCGGCATCGCTCGCCTGGGCACTGCCGTAGGTCACTGCCAGATAGGCGCCGATCACCTTCACCTCCTGGTCGCTGATCGGCGCACCGTACACCTGCTGCATCTTGCCTGCTTCAGCAGTCCATTGCGCCAGGCTCATGCCAGGCGGCTGGAAGTTGATGTAATCGGCCGAATGGCAGATCGAACACTTCTGCTGCGCCAATGGGTAGCCCGGCAACGTACTGGGCTTGAGCGCCGCCGTTTCGGGCGGCAAGGTGATCGACAGTGGCGCTGCACCCGCCATGCTGGCCAGACCAACCTGAACCGCGCACAGCACGGTGCTCATGAGTTTCACAAGTTTCATGCAGTCCTCCTCAGGCGACGGTCACGTGGCTGGTTTCGACGACGTGGCGGCGGTAGCCACCGGGGTTCCAGTCCGCCTGCAGCGGCTGAGTCTCGCCCGCACTGTTGCTGGCCCGTACCATCAACTGCGTGGCGCCCTTGCTGGTAAAGGTGATCGGCAGTGTCCACTCACGGAAGGAGAAACGGCCAAGGTCCTGCCCAAGCGCAGCTTCGCGCCAGATTTTTCCGCCGTCGATCGACACCTCCACCTTGTTGACCCCAACGCCACCGTCGAACGCGATGCCCTTGAGCACCACGCTTTTGTTCAGCGGCAATACATCGCCGTGTTTAACGCTGGTGATGAAACTGCGCACCGGCAGCCTGGAAATCGGCCGGGTTTTCGCCGCCGTGGTGCCGGGGGCAATGCAGAAGCAATCGTTATCCGGAACCCGGTACGCCTTGGCCATGAAGAAACCGTCATAGGTATGGTCGATGACCTCGATCTCACTCAGGTGCTTGACCCAATACGTGCCGAAATAGCCCGGCACCACCAGACGAATCGGGTAACCGTTGAGAAATGGCAGGTCGGTGCCATTCATCGACCAGGCAATCATCGGCTCGCCGTCCATGGCATGGCTGATGTCCAGCGCCTTGATGAACTCCGGCGTGCTCGGCAGCACGGGTTTGTCGAGCCCACGGAAAGTCACTTGCGCGGCACCGGCTTTCACACCGGCCTTTTCCAATACCGCCTTGAGCGGCACCCCCACCCACCGCGCATTGCCCATCGAGCCATTGCCCAACTGGGCGCCAAACACCCGCGGCATCGAGAAGCCACGGCTGTTACCCGAACATTGATTGACGGCCACCACTTCCACCGGTTCGGCGAGGGCCTTGAGCTCGGCAAGAGATAGCGACAGCGGCGTATCGACCGAACCCTTGATCGTCAGGCGGTAGCTGTCGGGATCGATGCTGGTCGGGAAATTGGCCAGGTGATAACGCACGAAAAAGGCGTCATTGGGCGTGATCGGCCCTTCGTTGAACACCGGGAACGGCGTCTCCAGGTGCGGCGGTCGAGTGGTCACCAGGGTCAACGGGCGTTTTTGCGGGTATTGCACCAACGGTCGTGGGCCAGCGGCAAAGGTCACTTCTTCAGCGTTTTCGTCTGCTGCCTTGGCGAGGTTTGCCAACGGCGAGGCCGCCAAAGCCAAAGTGAATGCATCGCGTAAAACCCGCCGGCGGCTCGGCTGGTTGCTGTCTACGAAACTGAACTTCATTCTGCGCTCTCTCTGATTGTTTTATTGAGATGCAACTGACAGTCCCCCATCAGAGTAGTGAGGCAGGACTTCATGTGCCAATGCGGTTTCGCTTTACGGTTCGAGGTCGGTAAACAAACCAGTATCGTCACGTGCAAGCGGGTTGCTTCACATTAAGCGTCAGTGACTTGGCAATTGATGACAGGGGCTGCCGAAGCGTGCGGCATAGAGAGCAATGCTGTTCAGTTAAGCGAATGTGGTCCTCTGTAGGAGCGAGCTTGCTCGCGATGGACGTCAACGATGACGCTGCAAACCTGATACCCCGCGGGGTTCTCAGGTTCATCGCGAGCAAGCTCGCTCCTACAGGTATCGGTGTTCCCCGGGATTGCGTGAAAAACCCAAAAAAAGCCCACTGACCGTCGCCGGTTCAGTGGGCTTTTTCACATCAGGCTAAAACCGCCCTCGCCTGCTACTGCGGATCTACCTGATCCAGCACGCGGTTCACCGATAGTTCCGCCAAGGCAATCATCTGTTGAACCCCCAGTGCCAAATTGCATTTTGGGCCGGAGAGGATAAACGCCAGTTCACTGGCCATGACACTGGCCGAGGCAAGGGTTTCACAGGCGTGAACCAGGAGAGTTTCGTTGTTGACGTTGGGGGCGATGGTGAAGATGGGGTTGGGACGGCGGTCGGCCCCGGCCGGTTTGCGGGACACGAACTCAGGATCGAACTCTGACGAGTTTGGGGTTGCTGATGAATCAGCGTTTTCGTTGAGCATTTGGAACTCCAATGGATTGGGCTCCTATGAAAATCGGGCTACCACACCCGTTCGCTGAATTGGCAGCGACGGGCGAAGGTTAGCGAGGTGGGTTGTGAAGTGCAAGCCCCATGGGGTATGGAAAAACTTGAGACTAATTACCGCTTTCAAACCAACAAAAAAGTCATCAAAAGCTGGGCGGAATGCTGCATATATACAGTGGTGGTCAGCGTTCATCTGGTCACTTCGATACCAAAAAAGATGCCGTAAACCGAGCTTGTGAGATCAGCAAAAACCAAGAAACTGAGTTAGTGATACACAATAAAGATGGAAAACTGGAAGCAAAGATGGTCATGAAAATGATCCATCTCCACCTAAAGGCCAATTATCGTAACCGTCCGGGCAACACACCTTCCTGATGCCATCGCTCAAGGCTCGTTACGCAGTGGGAAGCGTGCGGCGGCGATCATGAGTTTGATCCAGTCGGTCCGACTCAACGGGCACGATCCATACACCAATCTGAAAGACGTCCTCAGGCGCTTGCCAACCCAGCGCACCAGTCAGATTATCGATTTGCTGCCACATAAGTGGGCTCGTTAGGCCTCGCCGTGTGTACGAGTTTGACTTTGCTTAGGGACGTGCCTCCAAAGCTGCGTGAGCGCCAAAGAAGCAAGACTCGCGATAATGAGCGCAAGTGAGCTTATTCCAATGCTCAACCCCCAAAAGTCGATCAAGTAACCTGTTAACACCGGGATCGCCCCAGCAGGCACATACCCTCCCATGTTGAACACTGCGTTGGCTTCGGCTCTGCGCTGCGCAGGCACGCGGTCAGCAATAAGGGTCAGTCCACCTAACTGGCCCAAGCCTTGACCGGCGCCTGCCAACAGAGCGGAAACGATCAGCCATGGAGCGGAACCGGTTTCCAGCGCGATCCACACGAAAATCATTGAGAAGACAGTACCGATCCCGCTAAGCGAAAACACGGTACGGCTGCTGTATCGCTTCGCCGCAAACTGCACACCCACGGCGACGAGGAACATTGAAAAGGCCATACAACCCGTGACAAGGGGACTATTCACGCCTAGAAAAGTCGCTATCAGCTTGGGGCCGAGCGACAGGATGAATGATGTCGAAGTTATTCCAGGGCCGAAGAACGCTATCCCCAATAGCACGATGCCGAGGTTTTCCTTAGCGACGGTGGGCAAGCGCGCTTTAAACGTACCGCCCCCAAGCTTTTGGTTTTTTTGATTGAGTAGCGCTAGGAGCGCCACGCACAAAATCGCGATTTCCACTCGGAAGACTGTGTGGATCGGGTTCGGAAGATATTGCGCAACGACCCSTGCCAATAGCGGCCCCGTGCCCGCTCCGGCCACCATCGCGACAGATGCCATTAGCGAAGCAAAATGCTTGCGATGAGGCTGAGCATGCTCGACGACATTCGCCATACCCCCAGATACAACGAGGCCCACCGAAACGCCGGTGAGGAAGCGTGCGAGCATCAAGACGCCGATGCTGTGCGCTTGATCGAACAGAATCGCTGCAATGATAGCCAGCCCCACACAGGGTAGAAGCAAGGCTTTGCGCCCGTAGTGGTCGGACAGCTGCCCAGCGACGGTGAGAGTTAGAAGAAGACCAATGATGTAGCAGGCAAAAATTACGGTTAGCACCCCCGACGCGAAGCCGAGGGACTGCTGCCAAAAGCTGTAGAGTGGCGTAGCGGCATTTGAAAGTATAAAAATCGCGGTCACGATCCAAGCTGTACGGTACACAGCCATTGAGCTTTTTATGGGATGGGAACTGCTCATTGGTGAAGGGCCTCTCAGTGGGCAGGAATTCAATTCGGAGCCCAGAGTAGAGGTATGTTTCGTGATGGCCCATTCATCAAAATCACAAACCAGATGTGAAAAAATTCACAGTTCCTGTGCCTGCACTAATCCCTCCATGAGGAAATCAAGCACTGCCCGGATTTTTAGAGAGCTGCGTAAATCTTCATGAAACGCGAGCCAGATGGGTAGTTCCAGCGGTGTGTGATCCATATCAACCCTTGCCAGCCCATATTCTTTGCCTAAAAAATCCGGAAGGAAAACTATGCCAGCATTGCCTACGGCAGCTAATGCCTGGATGCGCAGGTCGTTGCTGGTGACGGAAAGCGGTCTTCCTTCCAGCCGATCCAGGAGCCATTGCTGCTGTACCGAATCCTCCATGCTACGGTCGTAGCCTATGAACTCGAACTCTTCAGGTTCACGTTGACTAATGTAGTCCTCGCTAGCATGAGGGTAAAAACGCAATGAGCCGAGACTTTTGGCGACGACACTCTGTTCATCCGGCCTGCTGAAGGTAATGGCAATATCGGTTTCTTTCCTTGCCAACGACGCAGTGGACTTGGCTCCGACGAGCGTCAGCTGCAACCGGGGATAACGCTCGCGCAATACCCCAAGTCGCCGAGCTACCAACGTTCCGAGGTATGCAGGAGGCGCAGACAAGATCACCGCACCCTCAATACGGTTTTCTCCCCCGTCAGCGAATCGCCTGAGCGCAAGTGACGCAGACTCCATCTGCGCTGCATATTCACCTACCCTCACACCATCCTCGGTCAGTTGGTAGACACGGCCCCTACGATCTACCAGCTTCATGTCCAAAGAGGCTTCAAGGGCAGCTATTCGGCGAGCCACAGTCGCGTGCTCCACCCCCAGCGAGCGAGCCGCAGCGGCTAAGGAGCCCTCATGAACAAAGGCAAAGAAAAAACGGAGGCTGTCCCAGTCAAGCATATTGGTCATCAGGGTGTGGTTAGGAGTGGATTTACAGCGAGCGAAAAGCGTAGCTTACCGATAAATCAGGTGGCGCTGCCGCATATAGCCTGGACTTAATTTCGTCCCCATGTTCTCCGCCCCAAGAACCGCTTGGTGATTACAGCGATCACGACGGGCATGGAATATTTAGTCCCCCCGGGGTCTGTAGAGCAATGGGCAAAATCGCGGGTGATATCAGGGGGCCCTTATCCTTCCATCGGCGCTCCGACTTCGACTCCACTGCTCACTCCACGCACTTCCATTTGCACCTAACGCATCGCTTCCAGCATCCCCGACGCGGCTGGGTTAGGATTCTAGCCCGGTGCAGGTCAGTTTCGTTGCGCAAGGTGTATTGGACGGACGCTTACAAACATAATGCCGATCATGCCTCCAGAATCATTTTCCAGCCCACAAAAAAACCCACTGACCGTCGCCGGTTCAGTGGGCTTTTTTTGATCCGGTCTCTAATTACAGAGCCATATCACTCGCAGCATTAGCCTTCGGAGCCTTCACAGCAGTATCGACAGTCACTGGCTTCACAGCCGGCGCGATCACCGCTGGTGGCGGAGTCAGCTGCAGCACCTTGGCGGTGTAGGCCCACTCTTCTGCAACTTTCTCAGGGCTGTTGTTCAGCTGAGTGCCGTAGCTCGGTACGATCTGGTGCAGCTTGGCCTGCCACTCAGGGGTCGCGACCTTGTCCTTGAACACTTTCTGCAGCACGCTCAGCATGATCGGTGCGGCAGTCGAAGCGCCTGGGGAGGCGCCCAGCAGGCCGGCGATGCTGCCGTCTTGCGAAGCGACGATTTCGGTGCCCAGTTTCAGCACGCCACCGGCGGCTTCATCACGCTTGATGATCTGCACGCGCTGGCCGGCTTGCCACAGGCGCCAGTCTTCAGCCTTGGCGTTCGGGAAGTATTCTTTCAGGGCGTTCATGCGGTCTTCATCCGACAGCATAAGCTGGCCTGCCAGGTACTCGACCAGCGGATATTCCTTGATGCCGACCTTGGTCATTGGCCACACGTTGTGCGTGGTCGTGGTGGTCAGCAGGTCCAGGTACGAACCTTCTTTCAGGAACTTGGTGCTGAAGGTCGCGAACGGGCCAAACAGGATCACGCGCTTGCCGTCCAGCACGCGGGTGTCCAGGTGTGGAACCGACATCGGCGGTGCGCCCACCGAAGCCTTGCCGTAGGCCTTGGCCAGGTGTTGCTCGGCGATGGTCGGGTTTTCGGTCACCAGGAACGAGCCGCCTACCGGGAAGCCAGCGTATTCCTTGGCTTCAGGAATGCCGGACTTCTGCAGCAGGTGCAGGGCACCGCCGCCGGCGCCGATGAACACGAACTTGGCGTCGGTTTCGGTCTTGCTGCCGTCTTTCAGGTTCTTGTAGCTGACGCGCCAGCTGCCGTCTTCGTTCCTGGTGATGTCCTGCACTTCGCTGGACAGCTTCAAGTCGAACTTCGGCGTGGTTTGCAGGTGCGCAACGAACTGACGGGTGATTTCGCCGAAGTTCATGTCGGTGCCGAGCGGGCTCCAGGTGGCGGCGATCTTCTGGTTCGGGTCACGCCCTTCCATCATCAGCGGCACCCACTGCTTGATCACAGCCGGGTCTTCGGAATACTGCATGCCGGCGAACAGCGGGCTCGCTTGCAGGGCTTCGTAGCGTTTTTTCAGGAACTTGATGTTGTCATCGCCCCACACGAAGCTCATGTGCGGCGTGGAGTTGATGAACGAACGCGGGTTCTTCAGCACGCCTTGCTGAACCTGCCAGGCCCAGAACTGACGGGAGATCTGGAACGCTTCGTTGATTTCAACGGCCTTCGGGATCGAAACCTTGCCGTTCTCGTCTTCCGGGGTGTAGTTCAGCTCGGCCAGGGCGGAGTGACCGGTACCGGCGTTGTTCCAGCCGTTGGAGCTTTCCTGGGCGACGCCGTCGAGGCGCTCGACCATTTCCATCGACATGCCAGGTTCCAGCTCATTGAGCCAGACACCCAGGGTCGCGCTCATGATGCCGCCGCCAATCAGCAGCACATCGACTTTCTTGGCCTCTTGCGCGTGGACGGATGACATCCCCATCGACAAAGCCAGCCCCAGCAGGGCCGTGTTCACTTTCTTAAACATCTGTAGCACCTATGATAAAACGCCATCCGCCCTTCCATCCTCATGCGCACAGCCCCGTGTTTCACGGCAGTCACGGGTGCGGCACTCAAGGATTGCAGGGTGGGCACACAAGGCCGATGAACCGCATCGACCCCACTTTAATGTCCCTTCTGAACTGACTTTTTATCTTTATTGGCTTCAGCTACTTGAGCGACAGTGATTCCGTCGGCACGTCTTGCGGACATGCAAACTGAATAGGTCAAACCAAGTTGGCGCGCAGAATATCACGACAAGGCTTACCCGCGCGTCTGTTCCCGACCGGTTAGTCCGGGCCCGGGCGCCCGGCCTTCTATACTCATCCTGTTTTTCTCACCGAGTGTGTGAGCAACAGCCATGAGTTATAGGAACAGCCATGAGCGAAAGGAGCAGTCATGAGCGACAAAGACGATCTGCGCAAGTACTCCTCTCAAGTGATCGACGGCGTGGAAGCCGCACCGGCACGTGCCATGCTGCGGGCCGTGGGCTTTACCGATGCCGACTTCCAGAAGCCGCAGATCGGCATCGCCTCGACCTGGGCCATGGTCACGCCCTGCAACATGCACATCGACAAGCTGGCGCTCGAAGCCGAAAAAGGCGCGAATGCCGCGGGCGCCAAGGGCGTGATCTTCAACACCATCACCATTTCCGACGGCATCGCCAACGGCACCGAAGGCATGAAGTATTCGCTGGTGTCCCGCGAGGTGATCGCCGACTCCATTGAAGTGGTGGCCGGTTGCGAGGGTTTCGACGGCTTGGTGACCATCGGCGGCTGCGACAAGAACATGCCGGGCTGCCTGATCGGCATGGCGCGGCTCAATCGCCCGTCGATCTTTGTCTATGGCGGCACCATCCAGCCGGGCGCCGGCCATACCGACATCATTTCCGTGTTCGAGGCCGTGGGGCAGCACGCGCGGGGCGATATCAGCGAGATCCAGGTCAAGCAGATCGAGGAAGTGGCGATTCCCGGCCCCGGTTCCTGTGGCGGCATGTACACCGCCAACACCATGGCCTCGGCCATCGAAGCCTTGGGCATGAGTCTGCCCGGTTCCAGCTCTCAGGAGGCCATTGGCGGCGATAAGGCGTCGGACAGCTTCCGCGCCGGCCAGCAGGTCATGGAGCTGCTCAAGCTCGACCTCAAGCCTCGCGACATCATGACCCGTAAAGCCTTCGAGAATGCCATTCGCGTGGTGATCGCCCTCGCCGGCTCGACCAATGCCGTGCTGCATCTGCTGGCCATGGCCAACGCGGTGGATGTGGAGCTGACCCTGGATGACTTCGTCGAGCTGGGCAAGATTTCCCCGGTGGTCGCCGACCTGCGCCCCAGCGGCCAATACATGATGAGCGAACTGGTGGCCATCGGCGGCATTCAACCACTGATGAAACGCATGCTCGATGCCGGCATGCTGCACGGCGATGTGCTGACTGTCACCGGCCAGACCCTGGCGGAAAACCTCGCCAGCGTGCCCGACTACCCGGCCGGCCAGGACGTGATCCGGCCGTTCGACCAGCCGATCAAAAAGGATTCCCACCTGGTCATTCTGCGCGGCAACCTCTCGCCCACCGGCGCCGTGGCCAAGATCACCGGCAAGGAAGGCCTGCGCTTCGAAGGCACGGCCCGGGTCTATCACGGCGAGGAAGGTGCGCTGGCCGGCATTCTCAATGGCGAAGTGCAGCCCGGCGAAGTGATCGTGATCCGCTATGAAGGCCCCAAGGGCGGACCGGGCATGCGCGAAATGCTCTCGCCGACTTCGGCGGTCATGGGCAAGGGCCTCGGCAAGGAGGTGGCGCTGATCACCGATGGCCGTTTCTCCGGCGGCTCCCACGGTTTCGTGGTCGGTCACATCACGCCGGAAGCCTTTGAGGGCGGGCCGATTGCGTTGGTCGAGAATGGCGACAGGATCATCATTGATGCTGAGACACGGCAGATTACCGTTGATGTGTCTGTCGCGGACCTGGCCGAGCGCAAGAGCCGTTGGGTGCGCCCGGAATCGAAATACAAGCGAGGGGTGCTGGCCAAGTATGCGAAGACGGTGTCCAGTGCTTCGGAGGGGGCTGTGACGGATAAGTACCTTTAGGGTGCTGGTCCTGCGTTGTCTGGGCTATTGCCATCGTCGGAACGCCGCCCGGAGCAAGCTCGCTCCCACAGTGAATCAGGTGTACGCAGCATTTGTGTACAACCCCAATCCCTGTGGGAGCGWGCTTGCTCCGGGCGGCGTTCCGACGATGGCGTCCTGTCAGGCAACCTCTACCTCAACAGCTACCCCGCCGAAGCCGTCTACCCAATCACCTTGCGGTCGTCATCGCTTGTTTTTGCACCATGCCGCGCAAAGACACCAGCAACAGAGTGGCAAACGCACCGACCACCGCGACGGCCATGTCCTTTTGCGAGTCCCAGGGGTCGTTTTGCGCGCCGACGAAGGCATTCGCCGTGTCATTGCCCAGGAAGGCACCGCCGATCCACTCCACCAGTTCATACACAGCGGACGTCGACAGCATGACGTTCAGCGTCACGAAAAACAGCCAGAACCCGCGCAACGGCGTCAGGCGCCACAACACTTCGCGCACCGGATAGACCAGCAGCAGCCCGTAGCTGAAATGCACCAGTCGGTCGTAGTGATTGCGGTGAATACCGGACGCTTGGTCGAAACTGAAGCCCAACCACGCCGAAGACCAGTGTTCATAAGGCACCAGGGAATAGGTGTAGTGAGCGCCCAATTCATGCACGCACAGAAACGCAAACACCAGCGTGATGGACGTCGCAGACAAGCGAAACCAGCGAGAAACCGTCACCAGCGTCCCCACCAGCAACAGCACCAGCAGGTTTTCCAGCGCCCAGTCCAGCCGGCTGCGGGGAGAAAAACCCGACACCACGACAATCAGCAGAAATACCACGAGCAATGTCAGGTCGTGCCGTAAACGTTGGTTAGGCTGCATGACTGCAATACCTCGAAGTCAGGACATCGCCCTTTTAGCTTCGAGGCAAGGGTGCCAGGCAAGTTCGCTTTTTTCCTCCAATGCATGATAGGTTGTACGATGACTGACGAATTATCGTCCAGTCGTCGCGCTCTCCCTACAACAACAAGGAAACACCCATGAAAAAAGCAAAAATGCTGATTGGTTTTCTGTGCCTGTTCAGCGGCTACGTCGCCGCCACCCAGGTTGCCGCGGACAAGGACGTGGCCCAGGCGGTCGACCACCTGACCCAGGCCATGTTGCACAAAGACATCCCGGAACTGAACGCCTTGACCGCCGAGAACCTGACCTACGGGCATTCCAGCGGCAAGATCCAGGACAAGCAGGCCTTCATCGCCGACATCGAAACCGGCAAAAGCGCCTTCAAGACCCTGGAGATGCAAAACCAGACCATTACCGTCTCGGGCGATGTCGCGCTGGTCCGTCACCACTTCTCGGCGCAAGCGCTCAAAGGTACTGAAGTGGTGCCCACCGAAATCGAAAACTTCCAGATCTGGCAAAAGCAGGACGGTAAATGGCTGCTGGTAGGACGACAGGCGTTCAAGTTCTGATGCATTGCTAAAACCACCGCCGTACCTGTGGGAGCGAGCTTGCTCGCGATAGCGTCAGGCCAGTCGACATTGATGTTGAATGGACTACCGCCATCGCGAGCAAGCTCGCTCCCACAGGGTTCCGAGTGAATCAACCACCTTTCCACTCCCTGGGACTGAGCCCGGTCTTGCGCCGAAACGCCCGGGCCAGCGCCGAGGGACTTTCGTAACCGACTTCCTCGGCAATCAGCGCAATCGGCCGGCCCTCGCGCAGGCGTTTCTGCGCCAGGCTGATGCGCCAGCTCACCAGGTAATCCACCGGCGTCTGCCCGACCACCTGGCGAAAGTGCTCGGCGAAACTGGCCCGCGACATGTTGGCGGCGACCGAAAGTTCGGCCACGCTCCAGGCCTTGGCCGGGGTTTCGTGCATCAGGCTCAGGGGCCGCGCCAGGCGCGCATCGGCAAGGCCGGCCATCATGCCCGGCTGCTGGCCAGTGGTGCTCAGGATGTGCCGCAGCAACAGAATCACCAGCAACTCGAACAGGCGATCCATCACCGCTTCGCGCCCGCAGGTACCGTCGAACGCCTCGTTGAACAGCCATTCCAGGGTCCCCGCCAGCGTCGGGATTTCATCGAGCTTGAGCACCAGATAATCCGGCAGCGCCGCTGCCAGGGCATTGCCCGCACCGCCGTCGAAATCCAGGGTCGCGCACACCAGTTGCGTGCCGGACGCTTCAGACGCGAACAGGCGATGTCGATAGGGCCGGGGGAAAAAGATCAGGCTCGGTTCGGTCAATTGCAGATCCGGCTGATCGCCCATCTTGAGCAACAGTTCGCCAGCCTGAAGCAGGTGCAAGTGGCCGCTGGCCTGTTGGCCGTCGTAGGCGGCGGTGCCGCAAAATGTGCCGCTGTGAAAGGTGCCGGCATTGACGCCGAAGTGCGTGAGCAACGTGGACAAGCGATCCATGACAAAGCTCCCGAAGGCGGATCTGGACGATCTGTCGCATATCCTCGACGATTTGCACCCAACAAGCCAAGCACTCTCCCTAACATCAGCTCCGTACCCAGCGCATACCGCGCTTCACACCACGGAGTATCACCATGACCCGCATTGCCCCGATCAACATCGAACACGCCACCGACACCACCCGCCCGCTGCTGGAAGGCGTGCAGAAGAAAATCGGTTTTCTGCCCAACCTGTTCAAGGTACTGGCCCACGCCCCGGCGGTACTGGCCTCGTACCTGCAAAACTCGGCCGCACTGGGCAAGACGTCCCTGAGCGCCACGGAAAAAGAAGCGGTGTTCCTCGCCACCTCGCAGGTCAACGGCTGCGACTACTGCCTGGCGGCCCACACGCTGTTTGCCGGCAAGGCCGGGCTATCAGGTCAGGACATCCTCAGTGCGCGTCAGGGTGAACTCAACGCCTATGCCACCCTTGCCCGCCAGGTCACCGAAAGCCGTGGCCACCTGACGGTCGAACAGATCGCCGCGGCCCGTGCTGCCGGTATCGACGACGGCAAGATCATCGAAGTGATCGCCCACGTGGCTTCGCAGACACTGACCAACTACCTGAACAACACAGCGCTGACCGACATCGACTTCCCGGCCATCGATGCTTGAATGACTTGAACGACGGAGTACTCACCATGAACACCGTGACCTTGTACACCACCGACACCTGCCCTTACTGCCGCAACGCCAAGGCCTTGCTGGCGAACAAAGGCGTGGCGATGCAGGAGATCAATATTCAGCGCGAGCCAGGCAAATTCGAGGAAATGCTCAGCCGCAGCAACCGCCGCAGCGTGCCGCAGATTTTCATCGGCGACACGCACATCGGGGGCTTCGACGACCTGGCCAAACTGGATCGTCAGGGTGGGTTGATGTCGATGCTGGCCTGAGTTAGTCAGGTATTGGTTTTCCACCTGGTCCACTGCAAGACCCTGTGGGAGCGGGCTTGCTCCGGGCGGCGTTCCGA
Source organism: Pseudomonas sp. P4_C4 (assembly GCF_056402055.1). Taxonomy (NCBI): domain Bacteria; kingdom Pseudomonadati; phylum Pseudomonadota; class Gammaproteobacteria; order Pseudomonadales; family Pseudomonadaceae; genus Pseudomonas; species Pseudomonas sp. P4_C4. Next base: position 28,373 of record NZ_JBFUID010000061.1, read on the forward strand.
CGAAGGCGGTGTGTCAGCGAAGTAAATATCAACTGACCCGACGCCTTCGCGAGCAAGCTCGCTCCTACAGAGATTGCTCAATCATCCTCATGCAACTTGATGCCGCGTTTATGCAACACATGGGGCACCACCAGCACCAGCAGCGTCAGGGCGAGGAAGAACGCCGAGATCGGTTGCGTGACGAACACCGTCCAGTCGCCCTGGCCGATGGACAAGGCGTTGCGCAGTTGTTTCTCGGCCATCGGCCCCAGCAGCATGCCGACGATCACCGGGGCGACGGGGAAGTCGAAACGGCGCATCAGCACCCCGCCCCAGCCAATCGCCAACATCAGGATCAGGTCGAAGGATGAGTGGCGCATGCCGTACACGCCGATGGTGGCGAATACCAGGATGCCGGCGTTCAGGTACGGCCGGGGGATTTGCAGCAGTTTGACCCACAGCCCCACCAGCGGCAGGTTCAACACCAGCAGGATCACGTTGCCGATGTACAGCGAGGCCACCAGCGTCCAGACCAGGTCGGCGGAGGTTTCGAACAGCATCGGCCCCGGTTGCAGGTTGTAGTTCTGGAACGCCGCCAGCAGGATCGCAGCGGTGGCGGACGTCGGGATGCCCAGGGTCAGCAACGGCACCAGCGATCCGGTCGCGCTGGCATTATTGGCCGCTTCCGGGCCGGCGACGCCTTCGATGGCGCCCTCGCCCTTGTTGGCGGAAAACTCCTTGGGATACTTGCTGAGTTTGCGTTCGGTGGAATAGGACAAAAAGGTCGGAATCTCGGCGCCACCGGCCGGAATCGAACCAAACGGAAAACCGATCAGGGTGCCGCGCAACCAGGCGGGGACTGAGCGTTTCCAGTCGGCGCGAGTCATCCACAGCGAGGTCAGGCGATGCCGCCCTTCATTTGACTCCGTTTGATAGAGCAAGCTGTACAACGCCTCGCCCACCGCGAACAAACCGACCGCCACCAGCACCACCTCGATACCGTCCACCAGTTCGGGAACGCCCAACGTGTAGCGGGCAATACCCGAGGTCGAATCCAGCCCGATCAAACCGATGGTCAGCCCGACGCCCAGCGAGGCAAACCCGCGCAGCATCGAGGCGCCGAGCACCGCCGACACGGTTGTGAACGACAACACCAGGATCGCGAAATACTCGGTCGGGCCGAAATTCAGTGCCAGCCTGGCCACGATGGGCGCAAACAGCGTCAGCAAAATCGTGGCGATGGTGCCGGCGACGAACGAGCCGATCGCCGCCGTTGCCAGCGCAGGTCCGGCCCGGCCGTTGCGCGCCATCAGGTTGCCTTCCAGGGCCGTGACCATCGACGACGACTCGCCGGGGGTGTTGAGCAGAATCGAAGTGGTGGAACCGCCGAACTGCGCGCCGTAGTAGATACCGGCGAACATGATCAAGGCGCCGGTGGGGTCGACCTTGGCGGTGATCGGCAACAACAGGGCCACTGTCAACGCCGGACCGATCCCCGGCAGCACGCCGATGGCGGTGCCGAGCAGGCAGCCGATGAACCCCCACATCAGATTGATCGGCGTCAACGCCGCGGCAAAACCCATCGCCAGGCTTGAAAGAATGTCCACGGTGTCGATCTCCTTTCAAAGCCAAATGTTGATCAGCGACGGCAGGGAAACCCCGAGCCCGGCGTTGAACAGCCAGTAGATCGGCAGGGTCAAGGCAATGCCGATGGCCAGGTCCCGCACGGGATGACGGCTGCCAAAACCCCGCGCCGAACAGGCAAACAGCAACCCGGCGGCCAGCACAAACCCGATCAGGTTGATCAGCACCGCCACCCCGACAAGACCCGCGGTCACCCAGGCCGCACCGGCTTTTCCACCGGGAACCGTCGGGGTGTCGTTATCCAGCTCGCGAAAGCCGCCACTGATGGCCTGATACCCCAGCAGCAGCCCCACTGCGCCCAGAAACCCTGCCACGACATAGGGATAAACGTACGCCGGGAGGATGACAAAACCCATTTCAGGCGGAAAACGGTAGGCGCCAATCGCCAGCACGACGCTGATGGCGATCAGGCCGATGCCGACGGCCAATTGCGTCGGCACCACTGCGCGCAGTGTGGCCATTTCAAATCAGCCCGACCTTGACCAGCATGGCGTGCAACCGCACGTGTTCTTCCTCGACGAATTTGCCGAACTCATCGCCGGTCAGCACACTGGGCGTCCAGGCGTTGGTCTGGATATTGTCCTGCCAGACCTTGCTGTTGGTGGCGGCCACGACCGCGTCGATCACTTCCTTGCGCTGCTGCGGGGTGAGACCCGATGCACCGTAAACGCCGCGCCAGTTGCCGATCGTCACGTCATAGCCGCTCTCCTTGAGGGTCGGTGCATCAATGCCGGGAACGCGCTCCGGCGCGCCGATGGCCAGGACACGGAACTGGCCGGTCTTGATGTATTGGCCCAGCTCGGCGTAACCGCCGGTGATCACCTTGAGCTGCCCGCCCAACGCCTGGGCAACCACCTCGCCACCGCCACCAAAGGCCACGTAATTCACCTTGTTGACCGGCACGTCCAGCTTGCCCGCCAGCTCGGCGATGCCGATGTGATCCACCGAGCCCTTGGAACCGCCACCCCAGGTGATGCTCGTCGGATTGGCCTTGAAGGCCTTGATCAGGTCATCGAGGGTCTTGAACTCGGACTCCTTGCGCACGGCGATCACGTTGTACTCGGTGAACAGCCGGGCAATGGGCGTCACATCCTTCAGGCTGATCTGCGGTTTGTTCTGTTCGATGCCCGCGACCATGATCGCCCCGACCACCAACAAGGCGTTCGGGTCACCCTTGGTGCTGTTGGCAAATTGCGCCAGGCCCAGGGTCCCGCCGGCCCCGCCCTTGTTCTCGAAAGTGACGGCCTTGGCCGTATTGGCTTCGACCATGGCCTTGCCCAGCACCCTGGCGGTCTGGTCGTAACCACCGCCCACCGAGCCCGGGGCCATGAATTTCACGGTATCCAGCGCGAAGGCGGGTGCGACCAGCACGGCAGCGGTCAAACCAGCGGCCACGCAGCGACTGAAACGATGGATCAAAGCGGACATGGGCATCTCCTGATTGCATTGTTTTTATAGGTGCCGTTTGCCCATCGAGGTGCTCGATGAACATGGGCCTGCGAACAAGCTTAGGCCATGGATCCGTGGGTTGATTTGTTTTGCTGAAACCACCCGCCTGTGGCGCCGCCCCCCCTGTGGGAGCGAGCTTGCTCGCGATAGCGGTGTGTCAGACACCTAAAATGTCGACTGACACTCCGTCATCGCGAGCAAGCTCGCTCCCACAGGGTTCGTGGTGTTCCGACCAGCGTTTGATTACAACTTTGTCATCAAGCTGTTGGTCGGCTGTCCGGATCGCCTCGTTAACCTGAACTCACTGTCAGGCCAACCACCGGCAGCCACCCTGCCCTTGTAGAGAGAGATTCGTCATGAAAATGTTGATCCTTGGATTTGCCGCCCTGCTCGCCACCGGTTCGGCGTTAGCCGCTAACCAGCCCACCTCATCGATCATTCACGACAAAGACGGCTTCTATGTCCCGGTGGAGGTGGCCAAGGTCCTGTCGATGACCGACCTCAACGGCAAGTGCGGCATTGTTCCTGCACAGTTCAACTACCTCGACCACCAGGGTCGCGAGCACCAGCTGGACTACCAGGTCCAGGGCGTGGGCTGCATTGGTGAGAACTGAGCGGATGCCTGCCGTCACCGCTGATCGGGCTACACTTGCGCCACTGATGCGCCCCCGTAGCCCGACCGAAACAGGCAGGTCCCGATGAACATCCTCGTAGTCGAAGACGAACCCAAGGCCGGCAATTACCTGCTCAACGGCCTGCAGGAACTCGGATACACGGTGAGCCTGGCGCGGGACGGCGTCGACGGCTTGCACCTGGCCCTGGAACACGATTTCGATGTGATCGTGCTGGACGTCATGATGCCGAAGATGGATGGCTGGGAAGTCCTGCGCCGCCTGCGCAAGGAAGCCGACACGCCGGTGCTGTTCCTCACCGCCCGGGATGACATCGCCGACCRCATCAAAGGCCTGGAACTGGGCGCCGACGATTACCTGATCAAACCGTTTTCCTTCGCCGAACTGGTGGCACGCCTGCGCACCCTGACCCGGCGCGGCCCTACACGGGAAGAAGAACACCTGCACGTCGACGACCTGCAGATCGACGTGCTCAAGCGCCGCGTCAGCCGCGCCGGCAACCGCATCACCCTGACCAACAAGGAATTTGCCCTGCTGCACCTGTTCGCCAGCCATCAGGGCGAAGTGTTGTCACGCTCGATGATCGCCTCCCGGGTCTGGGACATGAATTTCGACAGCGACACCAATGTCGTCGATGTCGCCGTGCGCCGCCTGCGCCTGAAAATCGATGATCCGTTCCCGCTCAAGTTGATCCACAGCGTGCGCGGCATCGGCTACCGCTTCGACACTCAACCCTGAATGCCCCCATGAATGCCATGACGCCGCTGCAATCCGCCTCCCGTCTCAGTCACTCCCTGACCCTGCGTCTGGCGCTGGTGTTCGCCCTGCTGGCGTTTGTCTCGCTGGCGCTGCTGGGTGTCGCGCTGTACCGCGACCTGGAGCGCGAGTTGATCCGCCGCGACGACATTGCCTTGATCACCCGCATCGACCAGTTGCGCACCTTCCTCAACGACAGCAATACCCTGGACCTGATCAAGGCCAAACCGGCGCTGTTCCAGAACATGATGGGCAACCGCGAGGCCCTGCTGACCATCGGCACCCCGGGCCAACCGCCGTTGCTGGTGGTCAACCCGGGCAACCTGACAATGCCGGTGCTGACCCCGGTGGCCATGGATCATCGGCTGACCCTGGACGACGTGCAGCATTTGCCCAACGTCAATGGCGTGCCGTTTTCCGCCTTGGCGGCGACCATCGACTCCGGTGACCTGGGCAGCCTGCAAGTGGTGACCGGGCGCTTGATGACCGAACGCACCGCCGTGCTCGCCGACTACCGGCTCAATGTGTACTTGTTCGCCAGCGTCGCGGCGATTCTGCTGGCGCTGTCCGGTTATGTGCTGGTGCATCGCGGCCTGTTGCCCGTGCGGCGCCTGGCCCGCCACACCCAGAGCATCGACGTTGGCAACCTCAACGAACGCCTCGACAACCAGGGCGCGCCGCTGGAACTGTTGCCGATGATCGACGCCTTCAACGCCATGCTCGACCGGCTGGACAAAGGCTTCATACAACTGGGCCAGGTGTCGACCGACATGGCCCACGAGCTGCGCACGCCGATCAACAACCTGCTCGGCGAAACCCAGGTGGCCTTGCAGCAGAACCGCAGCACCGACGCCTATCAGCAGCTGTTGGCCTCCAATGTCGAAGAGCTCGAGCGCCTGGCGCGCATGCTCGACAACATGCTGTTTCTGGCCCGCACCGATCCGCGCAGTGCCTTGCGCCAGCGTCAGGAGCTGGATGCCGCCGACGAAATGCAACGCATGGCCGACTATTTCGAAGGCCCGGCAACCGACGTTGGCATCTGCATCAATGCCCGGGGCAGCGGCCTGATCTGGGCCGAGCCCATGTTGCTGCGTCGTGCATTGGCCAACCTGTGCGCCAACGCCATCAAGTACGGCGCGCCGCATTCCGAGCTGTGCATCCACGCCAGCCCGACCGCCGACGGCATCCAGGTACAAGTGCGCAACCACGGCCCGACCATCCCGGCCCGGCATCTGTCACGGCTGTTCGAACGCTTCTACCGGGTCGATGAGTCCCGCGAACGCTCGGCCCAATCCAATGGCCTGGGCCTGTCGATCGTGGCGACGATCATGCAACTGCACAACGGTGCCTGCCACGTCAGCAGTGCCGACGGCATCACCTGCTTCGAACTGTTTTTCCCGGCGCGGCAACAGCATGAGTAACGCCTGAGCGAAAACCACCCGGGGCACTTGCGACAAAACAATGCTCGAGGGCGCGTGTCATGACCTAACCTCATTGGCTAAGTGACTAACAACCCGTCGAGCACGCCGATGTGCAATGTACTGAGGTCAATGATTTACGTCGCCTTCGCGCTTCTGACGGCCAGCCCGGGATGGCTGTTGGCGGCGTCCGACACCCTTGCCCCCGCCCCCGCAGCCCCGATCATCAGCATCTCCGACAGCGAATTACTGGGGGTGCAAAACCAGCTGAACAGCCTCAAGCAGCAGGTTTCCCAGGCCAGCAATTACACCCAGCTGGAAAGCTCACAGGACCTGGTGCAAGTACTCATTCAGGATATTGAACGCCTGTCCACATCGCTGCTGCCCGGGCAGGCGCAGTTGCAGGCGCAACTCAACGTGCTGGGGCCAGTGCTGCTCGACGAGAACGCACTGGTGACGTCGGCGATTACCACCCAACGAGACACCCTCAGCGAGCAAAAAAACAAGATCGATAGCCAACTCAAAACCCTGGCCGCGCTGAAAATAAGTGCCGCCGAGCTGATCACCCAGATTGGCAGTATTCGGCGCAGCCTGCTGGAAGCGGAAGTGACCCAGCAGACCAGCAGTATCCTGAACCCGGGTTTCTGGTCGCCATTGTTCGATTTTCCGATCGAGGACCGCCAACGTTTCAGCGCTCTCATCGAGCAACTCGAGGTCACGCACCGGGCTGCCTGGCAACCCGGACAACGCGGGATCACGGCCGCCCTGCTGATCCTGGCCCTGGCCATCTGGACCGTGGGGCGAAAGCTCGCCGGCCGGGTTCTGGCATGGTTGTGCATCCATCGAATGCCTGAAGGCCGGTTGCGGCGCAGCTCCCTTGCGCTGGCATCGGTAATGGCGACGGTGCTGACCGCCGGCATCGCCCTGCAACTGCTGCATTTTGCCGGGACCCGCCAACTGCCCTACACCCCGCTGCTGGCCGACCTGGCGCAATATCTGGAAAAGCTGGCCTATACCTGCGTGCTGATCACCGGATTGAGTCGCGCACTGTTGTCGACCAAACATCCCTCATGGCGCCTGCCCGATATTGCCGATCCGGTGGCGCTGGCGATGGAGCCCTATCCGAGGTTGCTGGCTAGCATGCTGCTGGTGCTGGTGACCCTGGTGCAGATGAGCAATGTCACCGGCATGAGCGCCGAAGTGGTGTTGTTCGGTCGGGGCATCGTGGCGTTGCTCGCGGCACTGGTGATCGGTGCGCTGCTGTTGCGCGTCAGCAAGACTCGCAGGGACCTGATAGTGGCCGGCGAGGCTCCCGAAGGCGTCACCACCTTCGCCGGCCTGATTTATGCGTTTACCGGCATTGCCGTGGTGGTGTCCCTGTTCGCCCTGGTGATCGGCTACGTGACGATGGCCCGCTTCATCACCTATGAATTGGTCTGGATATTCA
>NZ_JBFUID010000062.1:0-45062 GCF_056402055.1 Pseudomonas sp. P4_C4
GGACTCAAGAGCGCCGCGTTTAGCCAGTAAATACGCGTTATCGTTAACGACCATCGCGAGCAAGCTCGCGGACTCAAGAGCGCCGCGTTTAGCCAGTAAATACGCGTTATCGTTAACGACCATCGCGAGCAAGCTCGCTCCTACAGAGGGCCACATTCGCTTAACTGAACAGCATTACATCCATGAACCGGAGACTTAAAACTCATTCAGGATTTATTGTTTGGATAAGGCAGTAACCGCGACTTCTTACTGAACGGAGGAGGTTGTCGCCTTTAGTAAACTTCTTGAATTTCGCTTGCAGTCTACTGAGGCACATGAGCAATCCTTTGTAATTATAAGGGTCCTTATTTAACTTCATAAGGATGTCCTCGTTGCTGATAACGCGTTCCTCGCTGCTTGTTAATAAGTCAAGCACTACGCATTCCATGCGAGTTAAATTGATAGTCGTTAGATTGTTAGAAAGCAGGCGTTGGGGTTTGTTGAACACCCAGGTATGTAACTTTGGCATATTGACGCGATCAGACACACACGTAGAACCGCGGTGGTCGATCCAGGCAGCAACCTCATCGATAGTATGTCCGAAGGCAATAGAGTCTTCGTCGGAAGGATTGAGCGGGGCGGGGGTAAGATCTTCTGGCATCGCGCTTCCTCCATGCACAAGAAAAGCGTAGCACCAAGAGGCGCGCCTACAGTAAGTAGTACGCGAAAAAACCCGCATGGGCGGGCTTGAAGGGGTCGAGCAAAAAGGATGGGGCAATTGTTTAGAGTGATGCCAGTACATTGGATGGCGTGGTTGAGGTCATTCCTGGTTGTACAGCGCTATAGCCTGATAAATCGATCGATGGCGATTCATCGATACAGATCAACTAAGGGTGCGTTGTAGAGACCAAAAGGCACATGGTGCGAGCGCACTTGTTACCGCCTATTGGCGGCATTATCCGCGATCAAACCTCGTTGATGTTGACCCAGCGCTGTTCCTGTGCCGCCAATCGAATCGCCGTCGCCAGTCGTTCCACTTCCAAGGCTTGCTCGAAATCGGTGCCGGCTTGTCCTTGGCCGGCCAAGGCCATGATCAGCTCATGCACTTCCAGCGTCTTCAACTCGTTGTAGCCCAACTGATGCCCCGGCGCGGGACTGAACGCTGCATATCCGGGCAGGTTCGGCCCGGCCAGTAAACGCTGGAAGCCGTCCTGGCCGACACGGCACAGGCGTAACTCATTCAAACGCTCCTGATCGAATGACAGGGTCCCTTGGGTGCCACTGATCTCGAAACTCAGGTGATTCTTGTAGCCGTGCTTGAGCCAACTGCTGCTGAAGGTGCCACGCGCGCCGCTGGCAAAACGCAGTAACGCATGGGCCTGGTCGTCGACGGCAATTGTGCGTTGTTCCTGGCTACCGGCTGTGGCCGGGCGCTGGCGGTGCACGGTCTGGGAATCGGCGCATACCGCTTCGACATTGCCGAGCAGATAGCGCGCCATGCCCAGCAAGTGGCTGCCCAGGTCCGCCAGCGCGCCACCGGCATGTTCGGCCTCACAGCGCCACGACCAGGGGGACGCTGGATCGGCCATGAAGTCTTCGCTGAATTCACCTTGAAAGCTGATGATCTCACCGAGTTTGCCGCTCTGAATCAACTCCCGCGCCAGGCCGATGATCGGGTTGTGCTGGTAGTTGTAGCCGACACGGGTGACCACGCCCGCATCCTTGGCCGCCAGGTGCATGGCATTGGCCTGTTCAAGGTTCACCGCCAGCGGTTTTTCGCAGTACACCGGTTTGCCAGCGGCAAGCGCGGCCATGGCCATCGGGTAGTGCAGGTGGTTGGGGGTGGTGATGGCGATCAGGTGGACCTTGGGGTCGTCGATCAATTGCTGCCAGTCGCCATAAGCCTGCTCAAAGCCCCAGGCAGTGGCGCATGCCCGGGCACGAACGGGATCGGCGTCGGCCAGGGCGGCGAGGCGAAGCGTGAAGGGCAGTTCGAATGCTGCGCTGACGTTGCGAAAGGCCAGGGCATGGGCACGACCCATGAAACCCGTGCCGATGAGTCCGATTCCGAGTTCGCGCATGACAGGATCCTTTGGTTTTTGTTTTCAGGAAACCCGTTTATAGAATAAAAATTCCTTTTCATCAATTATGGAATAAATATTTACATGTGGCCGCTGAGCGCTCGCGTGCAAGTGTGGGAGTTTTTCGCTGCGCGCGGCGCCGTAACGCCAGTGTCTCGGTCAGTCTTCGAACCCGACCTGCTCGTGAATCTCATCGACTTTCAATTCCAGTCGATAAGCCACGGCGATAAACAGCGCCTGACACAGGCACAAGGTCGCACTCAACGAGCGGAAGGCAAACGAGCTGCCTTCGTTGACCAGCAGCACGGTGTTGGCGCGCTTGGCCAAAGGCGAAAGGTTACTGTCGGTGATGATCAGGGTTTTCGCCTGATGATGCTGGGCGATGCGCAGGCAGTGCTGGGTTTCCTTGCCGTACGGCGTGAAGCTGATGGCGATCACCAGGTCATTGGCGCGCACGCTGCGCATCTGCTCGCGGTAACTGCCGCCGAGCCCCGATACCAGGTGGATGCGCTTGTTGGTGTGTTGCAGGTTGTAGACCAGGTAATCGGCCACCGCGAACGAGCGGCGTACCCCGACCACGTAGATGTTGTCAGCGTTGACCACCAGATCCACGGCCTTGTCGAAGGCCTGGTCATCGAGTTCCAGCCCCAGCCGTTCGATGCCCGACAGGGTGGCGTTGATGCATTCGCGCGCCAGGTCGCCGCCGCTGGCCTTCTGTGACTTGTTGGCGATCATGCTGCGAATGCGCTGCTGGTAGTTCTGCACCGGCGTGGTCTTGTGGGTATACGCCTCGCGAAACAGCGCCTGCATTTCGCTGAAGCCGCTGAAGCCGAAACGCTGGGAAAACCGCACGATGGCCGACGGGTGCACTTCGCACTCGCGAGCGATGTCGCTGATGCGGTCGACCATGATCCGGTCGCTCTGCTGGCTCATGTAGCTGGCGATGCGTTTGAGCTGGCGCGGCAGGCTTTCGTATTCATCGGTGATCAGCTGCAGCAGACGCTCGGCATTGATCGGGGGGCTGGTGAGATCGCTGTCGGACGTGCTCTCGGTCGTAGCCGGCTGATCGGTGCGGGACATGAGGAAATCCTTCTGGCTTGTTCTTATAGGGACGATTTTTCACCTCGTCCCCTGACAATAGGTTGGCTGTGCGCAGTCTACAGGGTAGGCCCGAATAAAATCTTGAGCTTGCAGCAGTGTGAAGCTTGCTGAAACGATGCACTGCTTCTGGAACGCTTGTGCTAAAGCTTATTGGAAAAAATATTCCATGTAAAAATATTTGGAATAATTATTGATTGTTCGGTCCCGGTCGTTTTAGTCTGCATCCACCAAGAGTGTTCGGTACGGCCATCGCCCCGAACGCAGGCTGATAAAAATAACAGGAGCCAGCATGGGCCAGACTCGTTTTGCCAGTGGGCGTCAATTGGATCTGATTTGCCTGGGGCGCCTAGGCGTCGACCTCTATGCGCAGCAAGTCGGGGCGCGGCTGGAGGATGTAAGCAGCTTTGCCAAGTACCTCGGCGGCTCGTCCGCCAACATCGCCTTCGGCACCGCGCGGTTGGGGCTCAAGTCGGCGATGCTGAGCCGGGTAGGGGACGACCATATGGGGCGCTTCCTCGTTGAGTCCCTGGCCCGTGAAGGCTGCGATGTCAGTGGCATCAAGGTCGATCCGGAACGCCTGACCGCCATGGTCCTGCTGGGGCTCAAGGACCGCGAAACCTTTCCTTTGGTCTTCTACCGCGAAAACTGCGCCGACATGGCACTGCGGGCCGAAGACATCAGCGAAGCCTTCATCGCTTCCAGTAAAGCCTTGCTGATCACCGGCACGCATTTCTCCACCGACGGTGTGTACAAGTCGAGCATCCAGGCCCTGGACTATGCACAGAAGCACAACGTCAAGCGGGTGCTGGATATCGACTACCGCCCGGTGCTCTGGGGTTTGGCCGGCAAGGCGGACGGTGAGACCCGTTTCGTCGCCGACCAGAACGTCAGCCAGCATGTGCAGAAAATCCTTCCGCGTTTCGACCTGATCGTCGGCACTGAAGAAGAGTTCCTGATTGCCGGTGGTGCCGAGGATTTGCTCACTGCGCTGCGCAATGTCCGACGCTTGAGCGTGGCGACCCTGGTGGTCAAGCTCGGCCCGCAAGGCTGCACGGTGATTCATGGAGAGATCCCGACCCGTCTTGAAGACGGTGCGATTTATCCCGGCGTGCGTGTGGAAGTGCTTAACGTGCTGGGGGCCGGCGATGCCTTCATGTCGGGCTTCCTCAGTGGTTGGCTGGAGGACGCCAGCGATGAGCGCTGCTGCCAGTTGGCCAACGCCTGCGGCGGCCTGGTGGTGTCGCGCCATGCCTGCGCCCCGGCGATGCCGACCCGCGCCGAACTGGATTACCTGTTCAACAGCCCGGTGCCGATTACCCGTCCGGACCAGGACGCGGTGTTGCAGCGCCTGCATCAGGTCAGCGTGCCGCGCAAACAGTGGAAGCAACTGTTCATCTTTGCCTTCGACCATCGTTGGCAACTGGTGGAACTGGCGCAAAAGGGCGGCCGTGACCTCAACGCCATCTGCGAACTCAAGCAACTTTTTATCCAGGCCGTGGAGCGGGTCGAAGCCGATTTGCGCGAGCAAGGCATCGACGCCGATGTCGGGCTGCTGGCCGATCAACGTTTCGGCCAGGATTCACTGAATGCCGCCACCGGTCGCGGCTGGTGGGTGGCGCGGCCGGTGGAAGTCCAGGGTTCGCGGCCATTGGCCTTCGAACACGGTCGCTCCATCGGCAGCAACCTGATCGCCTGGCCGCAAGAGCAGATCATCAAGTGCCTGGTGCAATTTCATCCCGACGATGAGCCTCTGCTGCGTCTGGAACAGGAGGCGCAGATCAAGGGTTTGTATCAGGCGTCCCAGGTCAGCGGTCATGAACTGCTGCTGGAAATCATCCCGCCCAAGGATCACCCCTCGGCCTACCCGGACGTGCTGTATCGCGCCCTCAAACGCCTCTACAACCTGGGCATCTACCCGGCGTGGTGGAAGATCGAAGCGCAAAGCGCCGAGGAGTGGCAGCAACTCGACGAACTGATCCAGGAACGCGATCCGTACTGCCGAGGTGTGGTACTGCTGGGCTTGAACGCCCCGGCATCAGCGTTGGCCGAAGGCTTTCAACAGGCCAGTCAGAGCCAGACCTGCCGCGGGTTCGCCGTGGGCCGGACGATTTTCCAGGAGCCGAGCCGTGCGTGGTTGGCCGGGGAAATCGACGATGAGGCGCTGATTCGCCAGGTGCAGGGCACGTTCGTTGAACTGATCGATGCCTGGCGTGCGGCGCGGAACTGAACATTTTCAATGTGTGAACACTGAACCTGTGGGAGCGAGCTTGCTCGCGATGGGGCCTTCAAAGGCACCAAAAGCATCGCGAGCAAGCTCGCTCCCACAGGGTTTAGTGCCGCATTCAATGGTTATGTAAAACAATAAAAGGTGCAGCCATGCCCGCTATCCGAATTGGCATCAACCCGATCTCCTGGAGCAACGACGACCTGCCGTCCCTCGGTGGCGAGACGCCATTGAGCACCGCCCTGAGCGAAGGCAAGGAAATCGGTTACGAAGGTTTTGAACTCAACGGTAAATTCCCCAAGGACGCCAAAGGCGTCGGCGACGTGCTGCGGCCCTATGACCTGGCGTTGGTGTCCGGCTGGTACTCCAGTCGTCTGGCGCGGCGTTCCGTGGCCGAGGAAATCGACGCCATCGGTAGTCATGTCGAGCTGCTGGCGAAGAACGGCGCCAAGGTGCTGGTCTATGGCGAGGTCGCGGACTCCATCCAGGGCCAGCGCATTCCTCTGGTCGAACGCCCGCGCTTGCACACCGAACAGGCCTGGCAGGAGTACGCCGACAAGCTCACCGAACTGGCGCGCTTCACCCTGTCCCAGGGTGTGCGTCTGGCCTATCACCACCACATGGGCGCTTACGTCGAATCCCCGGCCGACATCGACAAACTGATGGCGTTGACTGGCAGCGAAGTCGGCCTGCTGTTCGATTCGGGCCATTGCTACATGGGCGGCGGCGAACCGTTGCAGGTGCTGCGCAAACACATCGAACGCATCTGCCACGTGCATTTCAAGGACGTGCGCAAACCGGTCGTGCAGCTGGCGCGCAACAACCTGTGGAGTTTCCCGGACTGCATCATCAACGGCACCTTCACTGTGCCCGGCGATGGCGACATCGATTTTTCCGCGTTACTCGACGTGCTGCTGGCCGCCGATTACCACGGCTGGCTGGTGGTCGAAGCCGAACAGGATCCGGCGGTGGCACCGAGTTATGTCTACGCGAAAAAGGGCTACGACACCTTGCGTGCACTACTCGACGAGAGGACCGCGCGATGAGCCTGTTGGTCAAAAGCAATTCACGCGGCCGGACCATGGTCGAGTTGGGGCAAGGGGAACTGGAATACGTCGGCTTCGCCGCTTACCGCCTGAGCCTCGGTGAGTCCCTGCCGGTCTCGGCGGGTGATAAAGAACTGTGCCTGGTGCTGCTCAGCGGCCGGGTCAGCATCAAGGGTGAAGCGCCGGGGCAGGGCGCGTTCGACTGGGACAACATTGGCGATCGGCAGTCGGTGTTCGAAGACAAGTCTCCGTTCGCCGCGTACTTGCCGCCCGGCAGTCAAGCCCAGGTGGTCGCCCTGAGTGATGTGCAAATCGCCGTGTGTTCCGCGCCTGGCTTCACTACTGAAGCTAGCAGCGAAAAGATCGCAGCCTTCGGCAGCTCCTACAGCCCACGCCTGATCAAACCCGACACGATGAAGCGCAGCGTGCGCGGCAAGGGCGCCAATACCCGTTACGTCTGCGACATCCTGCCGGACACCGAGCCAGCCCATTCACTGCTGGTGGTCGAAGTGCGCACGCCGTCCGGACATTCCTCAAGCTACCCGCCACACAAGCACGACACCGACGACCTGCCGCACCAGAGCTTTCTCGAAGAAACCTATTACCACCAGATCAACCCGCCCCAGGGCTTCGTGTTCCAGCGGGTGTACACCGACGATCGCAGCATCGATCAGGCCATGGCCGTGGAAAACAGCGACCTGGTGGTCGTGCCCAAGGGGTATCACCCGGTCAGTGTGCCGTACGGCTACGAGTCGTATTACCTGAACGTGATGGCCGGTCCGAAACGCGTCTGGCAGTTCCATAACGATCCGCAGCACAGCTGGCTGCTGGATCTCTGAATTCCAAGGTCTGAATTCCACTATCTGCACGGAGAACAATAACGATGAGCGACGCCCAGGTAATCGGCCATTACATCGACGGTCAGGTGCAAGACACCGGCAGTGAGCGGTTCAGCAATGTCTTCAACCCGGCCACCGGCAGCGTGCAGGCACGGGTCGGGTTGGCCAGCGAGAGGACCGTGGACGAGGCGGTCGCATCGGCCCTCAAGGCCTTTCCAGCCTGGTCCGAGCAATCATCCCTGCGCCGTTCGCGGGTGATGTTCAAGTTCAAGGAATTGCTCGACCGCCATCACGACGAACTGGCAGAAATCATCAGCCGTGAACACGGCAAGGTGTTTTCCGACGCCAAGGGCGAAGTCACCCGTGGCATCGAAATCGTCGAGTACGCCTGCGGTGCGCCGAACCTGTTGAAAACCGAATTCAGCGACAACATCGGCGGCGGCATCGACAACTGGAACCTGCGCCAGCCGCTGGGTGTTTGTGCCGGGGTTACGCCGTTCAACTTCCCGGTGATGGTACCGCTGTGGATGATTCCGCTGGCGCTGGTCACAGGTAACTGCTTCATCCTCAAACCGTCCGAACGCGATCCGTCCGCCAGTTTGTTGATGGCGCGGTTGCTGACTGAAGCCGGTCTGCCGGATGGAGTGTTCAACGTGGTCCAAGGTGACAAGGCTGCAGTCGATGCGCTGCTGCAACACCCGGACATCGAAGCGATTTCCTTTGTCGGTTCGACGCCGATTGCCGAGTACATCCATCAGCAAGCCACCTCCCGGGGCAAGCGCGTGCAGGCCCTGGGCGGGGCGAAGAACCACATGATCGTCATGCCCGATGCGGACCTGGATCAAGCTGCTGATGCCTTGATTGGCGCGGCGTACGGATCAGCCGGTGAGCGCTGCATGGCGATCTCGATTGCCGTGGCGGTGGGCGACGTCGGCGACCGCTTGATTGCCAAGTTGCTGCCACGCATCGATCAGCTCAAGGTCGGCAATGGCCTGCAGGGTGACAACGATATGGGGCCGTTGGTGACAGCCGAGCACAAGGCCAAGGTCGAAGGCTTCATTGACCAGGGTGTGGCTCAAGGTGCGCAGCTGATTGTCGATGGTCGTAATTTCAAGGTGCCGGGCGCCGAGAATGGCTTCTTCGTTGGCGCGACGCTGTTCGACAAGGTCACGACCGAGATGAGCATCTACCAACAGGAAATCTTCGGTCCGGTGCTGGGCATCGTGCGTGTGCCGGACTTCGCCAGCGCGGTGGAGCTGATCAACGCCCACGAATTCGGCAACGGTGTGTCCTGCTTCACCAGCGACGGCGGCATTGCCCGAGCCTTCGCCCGCACCATCAAGGTCGGCATGGTCGGCATCAACGTGCCGATTCCGGTGCCCATGGCATGGCATTCGTTCGGTGGCTGGAAGCGCTCGCTGTTCGGTGATCACCATGCCTACGGCGAAGAAGGTATCCGCTTCTACAGCCGCTACAAAAGCGTGATGCAACGCTGGCCCGACAGCATCGCCAAGGGCCCTGAATTCAGTATGCCGACAGCCAAATAATTCACTTGTGCGGAGAACAACAATAATGAGCAAACCCCTGCGTTTCGCCCTGAACCGTATGGTCGCCCCACGTTTGTCCCTGCCCGCGTTCATCGAGTTGGCGGTGACCCTCAAGGCCGACGCCATCGAGATCCGCAATGACCTCAAAGGCGTCGAGATAGAAGACGGCACCGCACCCGAGCGCGTGCGTGAGTTGTGCACGGCCAAAGGCATCACCGTGCTCTCGATCAACGCGCTGTATCCGTTTGATGTGTGGAACGACGAGCGCCGGGAGCAGGCCTCGAAACTCGCTGCTTATGCCCGGGACTGCGGCGCGCAAGGGCTGGTCATGTGCCCGTTGAACGACCGTGCCGACCCGCGTACCGAAGCCGAGCGCGCTTCAGGTCTGCGTACGGCGTTGAGTCAGCTGGCGCCGATCCTGCGCGATCACGGGATTCTCGGGTTCATCGAACCGCTGGGTTTCGAAGAGTGCTCGCTGCGCCGTAAACGCACGGCGGTGGACGCGATCAAGGCCATCGGCGGGCTGGATGTGTTCCGTCTGGTGCATGACACCTTCCACCATCACCTGGCCAGTGAGCATGAATTTTTCCCCGAGTTGACCGGGCTGGTGCACATCTCCGGGGTCGAGGATGCCGGGGCCCCGCTGGCGACCATTCGCGATGGTCACCGGGTGCTGGTGGGCGAAGGCGACATTCTCGGCAATGCGGCGCAGATCGACACCTTGCTCGCTACCGGCTACAGCGGCTACCTGTCGTTCGAACCGTTCGCCGACAGCGTGCATGGGCTGGCGGATATCGAACGGGCGATCGGCGCGAGCATGGATCACCTGAAGAGCACTTTGGCTTGACACATTCCCTGTAGGAGCTGTCGAGTGAAACGAGGCTGCGATCTTTTGATCTGGCTTTTTAAGATCAAGATCAAAAGATCGTCCGATCGCGGCCCGAGCCTTCGGCAGCTCCTACAGGAATTGGGTGTGCATTTGAAAGGATCGGACATGACCACAACAAGACTGACCATGGCCCAGGCCCTGGTGAAATTCCTCGATAACCAGTACATCGAGGTCGATGGGGTCCAGAGTAAATTCGTCGCCGGGATCTTTACCATCTTCGGCCACGGCAACGTGCTGGGCCTGGGCCAGGCCCTGGAGCAGGACAGTGGCGACCTGATCGTCCATCAGGGGCGCAACGAACAAGGCATGGCCCACGCCGCCATCGGTTTCGCCAAGCAACACCAGCGGCGCAAGATCTACGCTTGCACTTCGTCGGTGGGGCCTGGTGCGGCGAACATGCTGACCGCTGCCGCCACCGCGACAGCCAACCGTATTCCCTTGCTGCTGTTGCCCGGCGATGTCTACGCCTGCCGCCAGCCCGACCCGGTGTTGCAACAGATCGAGCAGTTCCACGACCTGAGCATCAGCACCAACGATGCCTTCAAGGCTGTCAGTAAATACTGGGACCGCATCAACCGTCCCGAGCAACTGATGACGGCGGCGATCCACGCCATGCGCGTGCTCACCGACCCCGCCGAAACCGGCGCAGTGACCCTGGCCTTGCCGCAAGACGTGCAGGCCGAGGCCTACGACTATCCCGATTACTTCCTGCAAAAACGCGTGCACCGTATCGAACGTCGTCCGGCTACCGAAGCGATGCTGGGTGATGCGCTGGCGCTGTTCAAAGGCAAGCGTAAACCGCTGATCATTTGCGGCGGCGGGGTCAAGTACTCTGGCGCCAACTCCGCGTTGCAGGCGTTCGCCGAGCGCTTCGATATTCCCTTCGCCGAAACCCAGGCCGGCAAGAGTGCAGTGGTGTCCAGCCATCCGCTGAATGTTGGCGGTATCGGCGAAACCGGTTGCCTGGCGGCGAATTCGCTGGCCAGGGACGCTGATCTGATCATCGGCATTGGCACCCGTTACAGCGACTTCACCACCGCCTCGAAATCCTTGTTTCAGCACCCGGAGGTGCAATTCCTCAACCTCAATATCAGCCCTTGCGATGCCCTGAAACTCGACGGCGTGCAATTGCTGGCGGACGCCAGAACCGGTTTGTCGGTGCTGGCCAAAGCGCTGGGTGATTATCGCTCGAGCTGGGGCGATCAACCCCGTCAGGCCAAGGCGCAACTGGATGAGGAAGTCGATCGCATCTATCAAGTGGAATACCAGGCCAAGGATTTCGTCCCGGAAATCAACGACCACATGGACCCGGCAGTGCTGCGCGAATTCATCGAGCTGACCGGCTCCTGCCTGACCCAGAGCCGCGTGCTCGGGGTGCTCAATGAAACCCTGGCGGACGACGCAGTGATCGTCGCCGCCGCCGGCAGCTTGCCTGGCGACTTGCAGCGCAGCTGGCGCAGCAAGGGCGTGAACACCTACCACGTCGAGTACGGCTATTCCTGCATGGGTTACGAGGTCAACGCTGCGTTGGGCGTGAAACTCGCCGAGCCGGATCGTGAGGTCTATGCGCTGGTGGGCGACGGCTCTTACATGATGCTGCATTCCGAACTGGCGACCTCGATTCAGGAGCGGCGCAAGATCAACGTGGTGCTGCTGGACAACATGACCTTTGGCTGCATCAACAACCTGCAGATGGAACACGGCATGGATAGCTTCGGCACCGAGTTCCGCTTCCGCAACCCGGAAACCGGCAAGCTCGATGGCGGCTTCGTGCCGGTGGATTTCGCCATGAGCGCGGCGGCTTATGGTTGCAAGACTTACAAGGTGAACACCGTTGAAGAGCTGAAGGATGCCCTGGCGGATGCGCGCTTGCAGACGGTTTCGACGCTGATCGATATCAAGGTTTTGCCCAAGACCATGATTCACAAATACCTGTCGTGGTGGCGGGTCGGTGTGGCGCAGGTTTCCAACAGTGCCCGTACCGATGCGGTGGCCAAGACCCTGAACGAACGACTGGCCAAGGCCCGTCAATACTGATTGCCCCTGAAACCAACAACAAATTTTCACAGGAGAATCTTCATGTCATTGCTCTCTGATTCACTGCGCATTGGCGTCATCGGCACCGGGGCCATCGGCCAGGACCACATCCGTCGTTGCAGCCAGGCCTTGCTCAACAGCCAGGTCGTGGCGGTGACCGACATCAATTTGCAGCAAGCGGCCAAGGTCGTTTCCGATCTCAAGCTGACCGCCGAGGTTTATCCCGACGGTCACGCCCTGATCAAGGCGCCGGAAGTCGAGGCGATCCTCGTTACCTCCTGGGGGCCGAGCCACGAAGAGTTCGTGCTGGCAGCGATAGCCGCCGGTAAGCCGGTGTTCTGCGAGAAACCGCTGGCGGTCACTGCCGAAGGCTGCCGCAAGATCGTCGAGGCCGAAGTGGCCCACGGCAAGCGTCTGGTGCAGGTCGGTTTCATGCGTCCGTACGACGAGGGTTATCGCGCGCTGAAATCAGTGATCGATAGTGGCCAGATCGGCGAGCCGTTGATGCTGCATTGCGCCCACCGCAACCCGACCGTGGGTGAAAACTACAAGACCGACATGGCGATCACCGACACCCTGATTCATGAGCTGGACGTGCTGCGCTGGTTGCTTGACGACGATTATGTCTCGGTGCAAGTGGTGTTCCCACGCAAGACCAGCAAGGCCCACGCCCATTTGAAAGACCCGCAGATCGTGCTGCTGGAAACCGCCAAGGGCACGCGCATCGACGTCGAAGTGTTCGTCAACTGCCAGTACGGCTACGACATCCAGTGCGAAGTGGTGGGGGAGACCGGCATCGCCAAACTGCCGGAACCGTCGCAGGTTCAATTACGTAGCGGGGCGAAGCTGTCCAACGCGATTCTGATGGACTGGAAGGATCGGTTCATCGCGGCGTATGACGTTGAGTTGCAGGCGTTCATTGATGGTGTGCGAGCCGGGCAGGTCGGCGGGCCTTCGGCGTGGGATGGTTTCGCCGCCGCCGTCGCCGCAGATGCGTGCATCGAGGCGCAGAACAGCGGGGCGATTGTCAAAGTCGGCCTGCCAGAGCGCCCACACTTCTACGGCTAACTATTAACCCATGTGGGAGCGAGCCTGCTCGCGATTGCGATCAGACAGTCACATAGATGTTGGATGTGCTGCCGCCATCGCGAGCAGGCTCGCTCCCACAAGGGGCAAGGCGCAGGCCTTGGTTTAGGAGAACAATCATGCGCATCGCACTCGACCCCTACATGTACCGCACCCTTTCCCTGGGCAAGATGGTCGACAAGGTCGCCGAGCTCGGTTACGAACACATCGAGCTGTCGCCCCGGGAAGATTTCCTGCCGTTCTACAAGGCCCCACGGGTCGACAAGGCGCGAATCAAGGCATTTCGCAAAGCCCTGAGCGACACCGGGGTCAAACTCTCTTCCTTACTACCGATGTACCACTGGGCTGCCGCCGACGAAGGTTTGCGCGTGGCCGCGGTGCGCAACTGGAAGCGCGCGATTCAGATTACCGTGGAGATGGACTGCGAACTGGTCAACACTGAGTTCACCGGCCAGTCGGACAACCCGCTGGTGTGCGAGAACCAGTTCATGCGCTCCATGGATGAGCTGATTCCTGAGTTCGAACGCGAGGGCATCAAGCTCGATATCCAGGCTCACCCGTATGATTTCTGCGAGCGCAATAACGAGTCGGTGGACATCATTCGCGGTCTGGACCGTGACTGGATCAACTACCTCTACGCTGCGCCGCACACGTTTTTCTATGACGACGGCAAGGGCGACATCGCCTCGATGCTCAAGTACGCCGGGTCGAAACTCAGCCACCTGATTATCGCCGACACCTACRACCACAMGGCKTCSTCGGGSYTGCGCTACATCGTCAACCCGCCGGGCGTCACCGCCACCGTGCACCAGCATCTGGACATTGGCCAGGGTGAGGTCGATTGGGAAGCGTTTTTCGGCACTTTGCGCGAGATCAAGTTCGATGGCATTGCCACCGTCTCGGTGTTCGCCTGGGAGGACCGGCCGGACGAGTCCAACCGGATGATGCTCGAGCGCGTCAAAAACGAACTCTGCCGCTAGCGGCCTTCACTCTTCCCCTGTAGAAGCTGCCGAAGGCTGCGATCTTTTGATTTTGATTTGGCTTTTAGAAACAAGATCAAAAGATCGCAGCCTTCGGCAGCTCCTACATGGGGTGCATAACAATAAGAAGGAGTTGATTCATGCGCATCGGACTCGTCGGATACGGCCATGGCGGCCGGTTTTTCCATGCTCCACTGATCAGCAGTTTGCCGGGTGCAACCTTCGTCGGTGTGGTTACCCGTTCAACGGAGCGGCGCCAGTTACTGGCGGTAGAACACCCCGGCGTGCCGGCCTTCGACAGCATCGGCCAGATGGTGGAAGCGGGGATCGATGTATTGGTGGTGTCGACACCACTCAAGGGCCGTCCGGCACTGGTGCTCGACGGCATCGAACACGGCGTGGCGGTGGTCAGCGACAAGCCGTTCGCTGCCGATGCGCAACAGGCGCAAACCCTGATCACCATGGCCGAGCGCCAGGGTGTGCGGCTCAGCGTCTATCAGAACCGGCGCTGGGACTYGGACTTCCTCACGGTGCGCAAACTCATCGAGTCCGGGGCGCTGGGCCAGGTCACCCGTTTTGAATCGCGGATTGAGCGCTATTCGCCACAGTCGGTGAACAACGGCAGTGGCGGTGGTTTCCTGCGGGATCTGGGCAGCCATCTGGTGGATCAGGCGTTGTTGTTGTTCGGTCCGGTGACGCGGGTCTACGCCGAACTGGATTATCTGGAGAAAGACCAGACGTTCGATAACGGCTTCTTTATGTCCCTGACCCACGCTAGCGGTGTGACCTCGCACCTGGGGGGCAGTTGCCTGCAGAACACCCCCGGCCCGCGCTTTCGGGTGACCGGAACTCAGGGTTGCTACAGCGTCGATGGCCTGGACGGGCAGGAGGCGTCGGCGCTCGCCGGGCTCACACCGAAATCCGAAGGTGAACGCTGGGGCGTGGAAGAGCATCGCCGCTGGGGCTGGTTCGAACAGGGCGAAGTACGCGAAAGAGTTCCTTCCGAGCGTGGTTGCTGGAATCAGTTCTATTTACAGCTGCAAGCCGCATTGCAGAGCGGTGGCCCACTGCCTGTGGAGGCCCGTGATGCACTGGCGACCACCCGCGTGCTAGACGCTGCGCGGCTGAGTTTCGAGCGCCATCAAGTGGTGCAATTGAGCCCGTTCGAGAGTCATGGAACAAAATCAGAATAAAATTCTAAAATGAGTTGATATAGAAAATATTTTCCAATAAAGTCATTTCCAGCGAGCTGCCTCGCACCCGGTTCCAACTCTTTTCCCGCTTGTCCGCTTACTGAAATCGTCACGCCTTATCCATAAAACCAACAAAAATGTGGAGAAAGACTTTTCATGAAGACCAAGATCCGTTTCGCCTCACTCGCCTTGTCCCTGATGTTCGCCAGCGGCGCTGCACTCGCTGACATGAAGATCGGCGTCAGCATGTCGCAGTTCGATGACACCTGGCTGACCTACCTGCGTGAGTCCATGGACACCAAAGCCAAGTCCTATCCCGATGGCGTCAAGCTGCAGTTCGAAGACGCGCGCAGCGACRTGGTCCGGCAGTTGAGCCAGGTAGAAAGCTTCATCAGTCAGAAGGTCGACGCCATCGTGGTCAATCCGGTGGATACCGCCGCGACCAAAAAAATCACCGAATCGGCGGTCAAGGCCGGCATTCCGCTGGTGTACGTCAACCGCCGTCCCGATGACCTGAACCTGCCCAAAGGCGTGGTCACTGTCGCCTCCAACGATCTGGAGGCCGGTCAGATGCAGATGCAATACCTGGCCGACAAAATGGGCGGCAAGGGCGACATCGTGATTCTGCTGGGCGACCTGGCGAACAACTCCACCACCAACCGTACCAAGGGCGTCAAAGAGGTGCTGGCCAAGTACCCGAACATCAAGATCGAGCAAGAGCAAACCGGCATCTGGTTGAGGGACAAGGGCATGACCCTGGTCAACGACTGGCTGACCCAGGGCCGCAAGTTCGACGCGGTCGTCTCCAACAACGACGAGATGGCCATTGGCGCCGCGATGGCTCTGCAACAGGCCGGAGTTGAAAAGGGCAGCATCCTGATCGCCGGTGTCGACGGTACGCCTGACGGTTTGAACGCAGTGAAGAAGGGCTCTCTGGTCGTCTCGGTGTTCCAGGACGCCAAGGGTCAGGCCGACGGTTCGATCGAGACGGCAGTGAAAATGGCAAAAAACGAGCCGGTCGAGCCGGCCGTGTGGGTGCCGTATCGCTTGATCACGCTACAAAACGTTGACCAGTTCAAATAGTCCGTCCGTTCAATAACAACAATAAACACGCAAGGTGGCAACCGCGACCTTGCTGATGGAGTACCTGATCATGTTCGCTTCAGCGACTGCTTCGAGCACCCCTTTGAAGGGTGTCCAGCCAACTGCAATACCTGTCGATGAGCCGTACCTGCTGGAGATCATCAACGTCAGCAAGGGTTTTCCCGGTGTGGTGGCGTTGTCCGATGTGCAACTGCGGGTGCGCCCCGGTTCCGTGCTGGCCTTGATGGGCGAAAACGGCGCCGGCAAATCCACCCTGATGAAAATCATCGCCGGTATCTACCAGCCGGACGCCGGCGAACTGCGCCTGCGGGGCAAGCCGGTGGTGTTTGAAACGCCACTGGCGGCGCTGCAGGCCGGGATCGCGATGATCCACCAGGAACTTAACTTGATGCCGCACATGAGCATCGCCGAAAACATCTGGATCGGTCGTGAGCAGCTCAACGGCTTCCACATGATCGACCACCGGGAAATGCACCGCTGCACGGCGAAACTGCTGGAGCGCCTGCGGATCAACCTTGACCCCGAAGAGCAGGTCGGCAATCTGAGCATCGCCGAACGGCAGATGGTCGAGATCGCCAAGGCGGTGTCTTACGATTCCGACATCCTGATCATGGACGAACCGACCTCGGCCATCACCGACAAGGAAGTCGCCCACCTGTTTTCGATCATTGCCGACCTGAAAAGCCAGGGCAAAGGCATCATCTACATCACCCACAAAATGAACGAAGTGTTCGCTATCGCCGATGAAGTGGCGGTGTTCCGCGATGGCGCCTACATAGGCCTGCAGCGGGCCGACAGCATGGACGGCGACAGCCTGATTTCAATGATGGTCGGGCGTGAACTGAGCCAGTTGTTCCCGGTACGCGAGACGCCGATCGGCGATCTGCTGCTGTCGGTGCGCGACCTCAAGCTCGATGGCATTTTCAAGGACGTGTCCTTCGATCTGCATGCCGGCGAGATCCTCGGCATTGCCGGGTTGATGGGCTCGGGGCGGACCAACGTCGCCGAGGCGATCTTTGGCATCACCCCGAGCGACGGTGGCGAGATTCGCCTCGACGGTGAAGAGGTGCGCATTACCGATCCGCACATGGCCATCGAGAAGGGCTTCGCCCTGTTGACCGAGGATCGCAAGCTCAGCGGCCTGTTCCCGTGCCTGTCGGTACTGGAAAACATGGAGATGGCAGTGCTGCCGCATTACGTCGGCAACGGCTTTATCCAGCAGAAAGCGTTGCGCGCCTTGTGCGAGGACATGTGCAAAAAGCTGCGTGTGAAAACACCGTCACTGGAGCAGTGCATCGACACGCTGTCCGGCGGCAATCAGCAGAAAGCCTTGTTGGCGCGCTGGCTGATGACCAATCCACGAATCCTGATTCTCGACGAGCCGACCCGCGGTATCGATGTCGGCGCCAAGGCCGAGATTTACCGGCTCATTTCCTACCTCGCCAGCGAAGGCATGGCGGTGATCATGATTTCCTCGGAGCTGCCGGAAGTGCTCGGCATGAGCGACCGGGTGATGGTCATGCACGAGGGCGACCTGATGGGCACCCTCGATCGCAGCGAAGCGACTCAGGAACGAGTGATGCAACTGGCCTCGGGCATGTCCCAGTGTCATTAAATCAAAGGTGAGCACGGTTCCTGTGGCGWGGGAGCTTGCTCCCGCTGGGCTGCGAAGCGGCCCCAATGTCTCGGACTTACCGTAGAACTGGCGAGCGCTGCGCACTCGAGCGGGAGCAAGCTCCCTCGCCACACTGATTTCATTTGAAGGGTGAGTGGTTATGAACGCGATACTGGAAAACAAACCGGCAACGGCACCGGTCAAGAGTCGCCGGCGCTTTCCGACTGAACTGAGTATTTTCCTGGTGCTGATTGGCATCGGCCTGGTGTTCGAGGTATTCGGCTGGATCGTGCGCGACCAGAGCTTCCTGATGAACTCCCAACGGCTGGTATTGATGATCCTGCAAGTGTCGATCATTGGCCTGCTGGCCATCGGCGTGACCCAGGTGATCATCACCACCGGCATTGACCTCTCATCTGGCTCGGTGCTGGCGTTGTCGGCGATGATTGCCGCCAGCCTGGCCCAGACCTCGGACTTCGCCCGTGCGGTATTCCCGTCGCTGACTGACTTGCCGGTGTGGATTCCAGTGATTGTCGGGCTCGGTGTCGGGCTGCTGGCGGGGGCAATCAACGGCAGCATCATTGCCATTACCGGGATTCCACCGTTCATTGCCACCTTGGGCATGATGGTCTCGGCCCGTGGCCTGGCGCGTTACTACACCGAAGGCCAGCCGGTGAGCATGCTATCGGACTCCTACACGGCCATCGGTCACGGCGCGATGCCGGTGATCATTTTTCTGGTGGTGGCGGTGATCTTCCATATCGCGCTGCGCTACACCAAGTACGGTAAATACACCTACGCCATCGGCGGCAACATGCAGGCGGCGCGTACGTCCGGTATCAACGTCAAACGCCATCTGGTCATCGTCTACAGCATCGCCGGGTTGCTGGCGGGACTGGCGGGCGTGGTGGCTTCGGCCCGTGCCGCCACCGGGCAGGCCGGGATGGGCATGTCCTATGAACTGGATGCGATTGCCGCCGCGGTCATTGGCGGTACCAGCCTGGCGGGCGGGGTGGGGCGCATCACCGGCACGGTCATCGGTGCACTGATCCTCGGGGTGATGGCCAGCGGGTTCACTTTCGTCGGGGTCGATGCCTACATCCAGGACATCATCAAAGGCTTGATCATCGTGGTCGCGGTGGTCATCGACCAATACCGCAACAAGCGCAAACTCAAGCGCTGAATTTGACTGCAAAAACAGCGAGGGCCAGTTCTGGCTCTCGCTTCGCAATACCATCAACCGGCGGATCCGGCAGCACCGTTGGTGGGATCTCCGTCAGCAATCATCTGTTTGAGGCATTCACGTTCTTCAGTTCCGGGTAGCACACCAGTCGTCGTCGCCTCCAGCACTGTGATTCCCTCTGCGTTGAGTATCCTGACTTCGGCTGTTGCGTGACCGCGTTCATCGATGTCAGCGATGAGCCAATGGCAGGTGATCTGTTCTCCCGCATACACCGGTCGTTTGAACGCGAAACTCATCCCCGTTGCCAGCCAACCGATTTGCCCGCCAATTTCGGTGACGAGGCTGGCTGTCAGAAGACCGTGGGCGATGGGCTCCTTGAACCTTCGAATTACGGCGTAGCGCGCATCGCAGTGAACCGGATTGTAGTC
The DNA here is from genome assembly GCF_056402055.1 of Pseudomonas sp. P4_C4. NCBI lineage: Bacteria > Pseudomonadati > Pseudomonadota > Gammaproteobacteria > Pseudomonadales > Pseudomonadaceae > Pseudomonas > Pseudomonas sp. P4_C4. The sequence goes on from NZ_JBFUID010000062.1 coordinate 19,333, forward strand.
TCGGGAAATCTGCGCGAATTGACGAATATCGTCATCTGAAAAGCAGCGTACTATCGTGAACCGGTCTCCGACCTGTAGGCCTTCGGCAGCACGTTCTCTTGGGCTCTTCATAACGATTCCCTGGTTAAAAAGTATGTTCGGGGCCAGGAAATGTTCCTGCTTCCACCTCAAGTGCAAAGTCCCTTGCCGCGGTGCGAAGTACCGAGCGAAGGTCGGCGTACTGTTTGACGAATCGTGGCATGCGGCCAGTGCGTAGTCCGGCCATGTCCTGCCAGACCAGAACCTGAGCGTCGCACTGGTTACCCGCGCCAATCCCGACGGTCGGAATTGAAATCGCTTCGGTGATCGCTCGACCTGCATCACCCGGCACCATCTCGATTAAGATAGCGAATGCGCCCGCTGCTTCTAACGCTTTGGCACTGTCTATCAGGCGCTGCGCATCCTCGCCACGGCCCTGGACGCGATAGCCACCCAGTTGATGTTCCATCTGTGGTGTGAAGCCTATATGCGCCATGACGGGTATGCCTGCGCTGACGAGCTTCTCGATCTGAGGCAGCACCTCGATCCCGCCCTCCAGTTTGACCGCATGCGCACCGGCTTCTTTCATGAAACGGACGGATGTGTGAAAGCATTGTTCCGCCGAGGCCTGGTAAGAGCCGAAAGGAAGATCCGCAATCACCAGCGCCCGCCGTGTCGAACGGGTGACCGCGCGAACCAGGGGGATAAGTTCGTCAACGGTGACCGAAAGCGTGGACTCATTGCCGTAGACATTATTAGAGGCTGAATCGCCCACCAGCAGCACAGGTATTCCGGCTTCTTCAAAAATGGCTGCGCTGTACATGTCGTACGCGGTGAGCATCGCCCATTTTTGACCCCGCACTTTCATCTGTTTCAGATGCGGGATTCGCACGCGTGTCGCCGGTTGGGCTGGAGGGGCGCTGCCATAGGGTGGAGGTTGGTCACTCATTGTGGTTGTCTCGCTGAAAAATGGATTAACCCGACATCTGCTCGGTGAGCAGAACGACCGCGATGATGATCATGGCCGCTCCAGAGAAACGACTGACCCACTGAGCGGCGGCTGGGCGTGCCTGGAGAACGGCCTGTGAGCCAAATCCAACCAGCAGATAGATAACGCCACAACTGACGGTGTGGACGAGCCCCAACGCAATCATCTGCATTGGGACAGACCAGGTAGCGGTTGCGTCGGTGAATTGTGGCAATAGCGCCAGGAACAGCAGGAACACTTTCGGGTTCAGCCCGCTGACGCAAAGCCCCTTGATCGCCCAGCGTTTCCAGGAGCCCGACACCTGGATGTCGTCAGCATGTGGTGTGGAGGGACGGGCAAGCATGTTGATGCCTAACCAGAAAAGATAAGCCGCCCCGGCAACCGTAAGCACCGTCAAGACAACGGGGTGGCTGGCGACCAGCGCGCCAACACCCGCGGCAACAATCACGGTTGCCATCAAATGGCCGGATAAAAGCCCGCCCACAGCGGGCAAGATGACCCGGCCCTTCAAACCCGCCGAAATCGTGTACGCCCAATCTGGACCGGGCGTGATGACGAACAGAATCGACACCGCCCAGAAAGCAACAAAAATATTGAAGGTCATGGCGCCAGGCACTCCCGTTGATGACACACCGCTCTCTGCATCGTCCCGCTCCGCGAATCACAGGCCGCCTCATCTTTGGTCAAGGGAGTGCGGCGTTAATGGTGAGGGGAAGAATAATGAAATGTTGTTAGAATTAATTTTCAAAAATAATCGTTAATAAGAGCTGATAGGGGAGATTCTTCTAAATGGACAGGATTGATCGAAAGATTCTTTCTGAGCTGCAAAAGGATGGTCGCCTTTCGGTCACTGAACTCGCTGAGCGAGTGGGGCTGAGCCTTTCCCCTTGTCATCGGCGAGTACGGGCACTGGAAGAGTCGGGTGTGTTGCTTGGCTACAGAGCACAGCTGGACCCAGGCGCACTCGGCCTGAATTTTTCAGCGATGGTGTTTGCCACGCTTCGTGAGGGAGACAGGCAAGCTGTCGAGGCTTTCGAGACGGCGCTCGTCGAGATCCCGCAAGTGGTCGATGCCCAGAGGTTATTCGGGGAGCCGGACTATCTGCTGCACGTCATCACTCAGGATTTGCCAGCCTTCCAGCAGCTATACGATGAGAGCCTTTCGACCTTGCCCAACGTACAACGGTTGACCTCGACCCTCGTTATGAAACGGGTCGTTCAGGATAGGCCGCTTCCTTTGTGATGGCGTGGCAAGCCCTGCGGTTTGGTCTTTCGATTTCGCACAACGCTGTTCACCCAACGAAAAACGCCGCTGATTCCCGATTGGGATAGCGGCGTCAACGGTTAGCGTTGGGCGCTATTTGTAATGTTTCTCATAGACGGCAACCTGCTCCGGCGTGATCAGTTGGAAGGGCACCCAGACATCCGTCTCGACCGGCTCACCCTTGATCATTTTGATGGCCGCTTGCAGCGCGGTGGCCGCCTGGGCCTTGGGGTCTTGAAAGACCGAGGCCACCAGCATCCCGCGCCTGATCGCCGCCAGGCCGTCGGGCAGGCCGTCGATGCCGACAATCGCAATCTCGCCTTTGGTTTTGCCGGCCTGCTGCAGTGCCATGGCGGCGCCGATGGCCATCTCGTCATTGTTGGCGACGATGGCATCAAAACTCGTACCGGCCAGCAGCCAGTTGCTGGTCAGGTCCATGCCTTTGTTGCGCTGCCATTCGGCGCTTTGCTGTTCGACAATCGTGATCCCGGGATAGTCCTTGAGCACCTGTTTGACGCCTTCGGTGCGGTCGTGCGTGGAGTTTTGCGCGAGGTCGCCCATGATGATCGCGAGGGTGCCTTTACCTCCCAGTTTTTCGGCCAGGTAGCGCATTTGCAGTTGCCCGGCCTCAATGTCGTTCGACGCCACGGTGACCACGCCTTTGGGCAAGACGCGTTCGTCCGGGTGACGATTGACGTAGACCAATGGTGTCTGCGCTTCGACGGCGGCGCGGGTCATGTTGGCAGTGGCGGCGGTGTCCACGGGCAAGACGATGACCGCATCGACTTTCTGGTTGAGAAAGCCCTGGACCTGATTGAGCTGGCGAACCACATCGCCCTGGGCGTCCTCGAACTGGATCTGGATGTTGTCCTTTTTGGCAGCTTCCTCCAGGCCGCTGCGCACATAGGTCATGAAGTTGTCGTCGACCCTGGCGATGCTGACACCGATGCGATAGCTGGCGGCGGCCCATTGGCTGAAGACGAGTAGCAGCGTGGCAAAAAGTAGTGTGCAGCGACGCATGATGGTTTTCCTTTTGTTGTTATAAGTCGACATTCATCAAATCAAGAGTAAGGGCTGCTGGCGCGCGCAGAATCAACGTCCGGGCGCGCCGCAGGCTCCTCAATCCAGCGTGAACGCTTGCCGGAAACGTTCGAGTGCCGCTTCGCTGTCGCCGCTGGCCCAGCCCTCAAGCCCGACGACACCGGTGTATCCCATACGGAACAAGGCTTTGGCAATGGCCGGGTAATGGATTTCGCCGGTGCCCGGTTCCATGCGCCCTGGGACGTCAGCGACCTGGATTTCGCCGATGGCGCTGCCGGCGCGCTGGATCAGTTCGATCAGGTTCCCTTCGCCAATCTGCGCATGGTAAAGGTCCAGGTTCATCTTCAGATGAGGGCTGCCCACGGCCTCGATCAGCGCCAGGGTATCGTCGGCGCGAGCGAACGGCGTGCCGGGGTGATCCACCTCGGTATTGAGGTTTTCCAGCAGGAACACCCGGCCGGCGTTTTCGCCCAGGCGAGCGATTTTCTCCAGGGTCTTGCAGGCACTCAACCACATGCGTCCGGTGGTGTGAGCCACGGGTTTGACTGGCAAGCCTTGATCGCCCAGACCCGTGCCATGCAGGTTTAGGCTCGGACAATTCAATTGGGCGGCAACGGCCAGCGATTCCCGTGCGCTGTCGAGCAGGTGCCGGATGTCCTCGGAGTCGGTCAAATTGCCCGAGATGTAGCCGGTCATGGAGGTGAAGTCAGCGCCGGTGGCGACCAGGGCGGGAATGTCTTTGCTCGTCCAGCCCCAGATTTCGGCACTGAAGCCCAGTTCATGAATGCGTTTGACCCGTTCGGTGAACGGCAGGTCGAGGAACACCATTTCGGCGCTGATCGCCAGTTTGAACGGAGTGAAACTCATGGCCGGCCTCCTTGTACACGCACTGCTTTGCCCTGCTGGAAGGACTCGATACAGGCGCGGGCAATGGCCAGTGCGGCTTTCGCATCTTCGCCGCTCGCCAGTGGTTTTTCGCCGCTGCGCAGGCAGTCGACAAAGTGATTGAGCTCGGCCACGTAGGCATCACGCAACAGGTCGGTGTCCATACGCTGGGTGTCTGCCTGGATGCCAGCGGCCAGGTAGCGAACCAGGTCAGAGTCATTGACGCTGCCCATGCTCAGCATGCCGGCGCTGCCGAACACTTCGCCCCGAACGTCGTAGCCATACACCGCCTGGAAATTCGCCTCGGCGGTGGCGATGGCGCCGTTGTCGAAACGGATCGTGACCACGGCTGTGTCGAGCAAACCCTTGTCCTTGAAGTCCGGAGCGATCAGGGCATCGGCCATGACAAACACCTCAACCGCTTCGGCGCCGGGATTGAGGTAGCGCAGGGTATCGAAGTCATGGATCAGGGTTTCGAGGAAAATCACCCACTGCGGCGAGGCGGCGGGATTGTTCAGGGCCGGATCGCGTGTCAGCGAGCGCAGCAGTTGCGGTGTACCGATACGTCCGGCGACCACGTCCAGGTGAGCCGCCCGGAAGCTTTTGGCAAAGCGACGGTTGAAGCCGACCTGCAGCGTCACTCGCGCATCGGCAGCCGCAGCGATGGCGCGATCGGCTTCGTCCAGGGTAATGGCCATGGGTTTTTCACAAAACACCCCTTTGCCGGCCCGTGCTGCACTAATCACCAATTCGGCATGGCTGCGGGCTGGGGCAGCGATCAACACGCCGTCGATTTCCGGGTCATCGAGCAATTGCTGTGGATCGGTGTAGACCCGCTGTACACCCAACTCTGCGGCGAGGCGTGCGGCCTGGCCAGGTGTCGGGTCGGCGATGGCGGCCAGGCAGGCACCGGGAATGTGCCGGGCCGCGGTCTGACCGTGGAAGCTGCCCATGCGGCCGGCGCCGATGAGACCCAGGCGGATGATTTTGGATGCACTCATGAAATGACTCCCTTTTATTGTTGTTCAACGACTCGACAGCAGGAATGTCCTCGCTGGTACAAAGCAGAGAGCAAGGGCTGTGCCAATATTTAACTAATTGATTTATAAGGGTTTAATAATATGAATTTGAATTAAGTGTTCATTCTGATGACATGTCTATACTGGCATGTCGAAAATATGAACATAGGGATGCAGAGTGAACCCACCGCCGATGGCCTTTAGCGCGCAAGACCTCGATTACATCGCCGCAATCGGGCCGGCGTCGTTGAGCGAAGGACCGATCGCAGAGCTGGAACAGGCCTGGCTGGCGTGTCTGAGGGGGAGTATCGATCGTCCTGCCGGGGTCCGGCAGGTGATTTGGGACTCCTGGCTGCGCAGCGTCAGTGCTGGCCTCAACCCTGAGGATGGTGCGTACCGGTTTGTCGCCCCCGCCGATCTGGCCGCGACGCTGGCAGCCAATCGCGCGTTGATCGCAGCGGCAGCGGAGGTCATGCGCGGATTGCTGGCGTACAACCCCAGGGGTCATATCAATCTGACCGATGCCCAAGGAACGATGCTGTATTCCTGCGGCCTCGATCTCACGCCGGTGGGCAGCCAACTGCTGGAGTCGGTGCAGGGCACCAACTGCACAGGGCTGGCGCTTGCCGAAGACCGATTGATGTATGTGCTGGCCGAGGAAAACTTCGGGGTCGGCCTGCGTCGGCGGCGCATGCATTGTGCCGCCGCGCCGATCCGGGATGCCCAGGGCCGGACACTGGCCATGCTGACCCTGACCGCAGAGCCCGGCTGGTTTCATTTCCATACGCTGGGCACCGTCCAGGCCGCAGCCGAAGCGGTTTCACGGCAGATGGCGCTGCAGGCCTTGCTGGAAGAACAACAAACCGTGCTTGAAGTGCTGAACGAGGGACTGGTGGTGCTGGATGAGCGCGGCTGCATCAAGGCGCTCAACCGCTATGCCCGGCAATTGTTTCGCGTGGGCCTGGATTTGCTGGGCAGTCCGTTCCAGCGCCTGGGCCGGAGCGAACTGACCAATGAGGTTCTGCTGCGCGGCGGGGAAGGGCAGCAGTCTGAAGGGATAAGAGATCTGGATTGCACCTTTGAATTGCATGATCGCAGCCAACTGGCGTGCCTGGTGTCCGTGTGCTCACTGGAGCAGGGCGGGCGCATCGTCTCGCTGCGGGAGAACCGGCGCATCCGGGAAATTACCCGGCGGATCATCGGCACTCAGGCCAGCTACACCTTTGAAACCATTCAGGGCAGTTCGCGAGCCATTCAGGACGCGTTGCACCTGGGACGGATCGCCAGTCGCAGTGACTCGACCACACTGATCCTGGGCGAAAGCGGCACCGGCAAGGAGTTGTTCGCCCAGGCGATTCATAATGGCAGTGACCGCTGCAGTGGTCCTTTTGTGGCGGTCAATTGCGGGGCCATTCCGCGAGATCTGGTGCAGAGCGAACTGTTCGGGCATGTCGAGGGCGCCTTCACCGGATCGGCCCGCGGCGGTTCGGCCGGTAAGTTCGAATTGGCCGATGGCGGAACGATCTTCCTCGACGAAATCGGTGACATGTCTTTTGATGCCCAGGTCAGCCTGCTGCGGGTCTTGCAAGAAGGCGAGGTGACGCGGGTGGGCGCAAAGAAATCCCGGCAGGTGAATGTGCGCATCATCGCGGCCACCCACCGCAACTTGAGTCAGGCGGTGGCCGATGGTGCGTTCCGTGAGGATCTTTACTACCGGCTCAACGTACTGAACTTGACGGTTCCACCACTGCGGATGCGCCGCGAGGATGTGCCCTTGCTGGCGCAACATTTTCTCGGTCGTTGCGCACGCTCGCTGCGCAAATCGGTGCAGGGCATCTCGCCACAGGCGCTGGATATTCTTTGCGCCCACCACTGGCCAGGCAATGTTCGCGAGCTGGAAAACACCATTGAACGCGCGACCAATCTGGCAGTGACCGAACTGATCGAATCCGCAGATCTACCGCTCGAAATCAAACAAAGACTGCGGCCTTCGGCACCGGGAAGTGTGCCTGAACCTCGGGCAGCCCTGGACCTCGGCACCCATGAAATGAACGCGATCATCACGGCCCTCAGGGATACCCGCGGCAACATCCGCCTGGCCGCCAGACAGCTGAACGTTTCCCGTGGCGGGCTGTACAACAAGATGAACCGGTTTGGGTTGAGCGCCGATGCTTTTCGTGCGAGCCCTGACCTAGGTTGAGTTGACTGAAACACGACCCTGTGGCGAGGGAGCTTGCTCCCGCTGGGCTGCGCAGCAGCCCCAAACCCGATCACTGGGTTCTATCTGAAAGACCACGATTACCATATTGGGGGCGCTATGCACCCCAGCGGGAGCAAGCTCCCTCGCCACAGGTTCAGGGGCGGGCGTTTTCTGAGGTCATGATCTGCAGTGGAATATGAATTCGATGCCGGACAGGATCGAAGTCCGGCGTGGTCTGCAATTCGATCAGCAAGTCGACCAGCGCTGCCGCCAGCAATCGCGGCTGGGAATCGATGACCAGGCTGATCAATCCCTGCGCCATGGCCTGGCGCGACAGCTCGGTCGACTCTTGCAGGATGCAGCACAACGACGGTCGTTTCGGTAGCTGCGACAGAGCACTGATGATGCCGTCGCCGCCACCGCCGACCACGCACACACCTCGCAAGTCGGCATGCCGCGCCAGCAGGTCCAGCGTGGCCTCTTCGGTGATGTCGTTATTGTCCAGGTTGATCACCGCTTCAAGCAGCCGCAACCCCGGTGCGTGCTCTGTCAGGTAACTGCGCAGCCCCTCGACCCGCGCCTGATGGCCGAGGAAACGGTGGCCACCGAGCAACACCCCGACGCTGCCTTTGCGGGCGCCACAGGTGTGAGCCATCAGCCAACCCATGGTGCGTCCGACCTGGTGATTATCCTGGCCGATATAAGGCTCATCCGCCGCCTCGTGGATATCGGAGAGCAGCGCAATCACCGGCACGCCGGCCTCTCTGATCTGAGCGATGGCGGCATTGATCAATGGATGTGCAAAGCTGACCACAGCCAAGCCATCGCACTGCACTGCCAGTTGTTCGATCTGGGCAATGATCGCGCTGGGCGTGCGATCGAAAACGTACTCGAATTGAATGCTCAAGTTGGCGCCGGTTTGACGCTGTGCTGCTTCAGTGATGGCGGCGGCCACGTTGCTATAAAACGCCTGGGCGGTGCCAAGCAAGAGGATGCCGAAACGGTAGCTGGGACGTCGTTCGCGGATCCGCTGGCCGATCAGTCGGGCAGCGAAATAACCCACCGCCTCGGCGGCCTGGAACACCTGTTCGGCGGTGTCCGGGTTGACCGGCGCCCTGGCGTTGAGCACCCGGTCCACGGTGGCGACACTCAAGCCAGCGTGCTCGGCGACGGTGGCGATGGTTGGGCGTTTAGTGGTGTTCATGGCGGCCCCGGCAAACGCTTTGATAGAAAACTATCAAGCTTCAATGGGCCTGGATGATAGCTTGATAGGGAATGTAATCAAGGGCTTGAGGGTAATCAGTGCGCTCTCTATCTTTTCGCAAGCGATGTGATCCCGCATCGAAGCAAGTGCCCAAAACCATCAAGCTTGCGGAGAACAATAAAATGCCTGAACAAAACGCAGCCTATGAACGCCCCGATAAACCCGTGCCTCGGGATTATCGATTGATCGGTCCCGAAGCCGCCAAAGCGGCGGAAAAAGGCCTGGTGTCAGCCAGTTGGTACCAATCGCCCATTTCCCGTAAACGCATGAAGGAATTGATGCAGCGCCGCGACGGCCCGGCCTTGCGCGATACCGCGATCTGGCTGCTCTCGATGGTCGTCACCGGGTTCGGTGGCTACTGGTTCTGGGGCTCCTGGGCCTGCGTTCCGTTCTTCTTCGCCTACGGGTTGCTCTACGGCACGGCGTCGAATGCCCGTTGGCATGAAGCCGGTCATGGCACGGCGTTCAAAACCCGCTGGATGAATGATGCGGTCTACCATTTGTCGAGCTTCATGTTCATGTTCGAACCCCATGTCTGGCGCTGGAGCCACGCCCGGCACCACACCGATACCATCATCGTCGGCCGCGACCCGGAGATCGTCGAGCCGCGCCCGCCGAGCCTGATCATGATGGTGCTAAGCCTGTTCAGGATGCCTTATGCAATCAAAACGATGTGGTCGGTCTGCCGGCATGCGACCGGGCGAATGGCTGAAGAAGAGCAGACCTTCATCCCCGAGTCCGAGTGGCCCAAGGTCTTTACGGCGGCGCGCATCTGGCTGGTGATTTATGGGCTGACTCTGGCGGCTGCGTTGTATCTGCAGAGCTGGTTGCCGCTGATGTTTATCGGTTTGCCAACCCTGTACGGCGGCTGGCTGTCCTACCTGTTCGGCCTGACACAGCATGTCGGCCTGGCCGAGGATGTGCTCGATCATCGCAGCAACTGCCGGACCATTTACATGAACCCGCTGCTGCGCTTTATGTACCTCGACATGAACTATCACCTCGAGCATCACATGTACCCGATGGTGCCGTTTCATGCGCTGGCGCAGCTTCACGAAGAGATTCGCCACGACTGCCCGCCGCCGTACACCAGCCTGTTCGAGGCCTTCCGGGAAATCCTCCCGACTATCTGGAAGCAGCGCAAAGACCCGACCCATTACGTGCGTCGCCCTTTGCCCCAACGCGCAGCGCCGGCCGCCAACGCCCAGGCAGAACCTGAAGCAACGCCGGCCTGACACCTTCCCGTTTTTACCACTAACAAGAGAAAACGCCATGACCGATCAATGGATCGATGTCTGTGCCGTGGGCGAAATAAATGAAGAAGATGTCATTCGTTTCGACCATGGCCCGCACACCTATGCCGTCTACCGCTCCGCAGACGACGAGTTCTTCGCCACCGCGGGTCTGTGCACCCATGAGTCCATCCACCTCGCCGATGGCCTGGTGATGGAGCATGTCATCGAGTGCCCCAAGCACAACGGACGCTTCGACTACCGCTCCGGCAAAGCCCTGGGTGCGCCGGTGTGCGTCAACCTCAAGACCTATCCGGTCCGGGTCGAGGCGGGGCGTGTCTTGCTCGCCATTTCGGTTTAACTGCCCGGAGTCTGTGCCATGAATCCTGCCAATGCTCCACTGGTTATCGTTGGCGCCGGGCATGCCGGTGGCCGCGCGGCCCTGACCCTGCGGGCCGAAGGTTATCGCGGTCGCCTGATCCTGATCGGCGACGAATCCCACCCGCCCTACGAACGTCCGCCGCTGTCCAAAGGGCTGTTACAGGGCACGGTTGAACTGGCGGGTTGCAGTTTGTGCGATAGCGCTCGACTCGCCGAACTGGACATCGAACACCTGGCCGGTAACCCGGTGAAAAAACTCGATCCGCAGCAGCATCGATTGCAGTTGGCCGACGGCAGTTGGTTGCATTACGCCCGTCTGTTGCTCGCGACCGGGGGCAGGGCGCGGCTGTTACCCTCAGTGCCCGGGCATCTGCCCAACGTACTTTATCTGCGAACTCACGACGAAGCGGTCGCACTGCGCGATTCGCTGCAGCCAGACGCCCGATTGGTGATCATCGGCGGTGGCTTCATTGGCCTCGAAGTCGCCGCCACCGCCCGTGCCCTGGGTTGCACGGTGACCTTGCTCGAAGCCGGGCCGCGCCTGGCAGGTCGTGTCCTGCCTGAGCGATTGTCCAGTGTCCTGCTGCAATTGCATCGCCGCCAGGGCGTGGACGTCCGGCTGAGCGTGGCCATCGAAACGGTGCTGGGCGCCACTCGCGCCGAGGCGGTGCAACTGGTCAACGGCCAGTTGTTGCCCTGTGACCTGATCGTGGTGGGCATCGGCATGCAACCCAACACCGAGTTGGCCATGGCCGCCGGGTTGGAGGTGGGTCAGGGCATTCGTGTCGATGCGCAGCTGCGCACCAGTGCGCCGGACATCTTTGCGGCAGGCGACGTCTGTGAATTTCGTCTGCACCCGCAAGGGGGGTTCCAGCGTCAGGAAACCTGGCGCAACGCCGAAACCCAGGGCCATCACGCCGCTTTGAACCTGCTGGGGGGCGAACAGCCCTTCGCCGTCATTCCCGGTTTTTGGTCCGATCAGTACGACTGGGGGCTGCAAACCGTGGGCGTCATCGTCAACACCGAACCGACGGTGAGCCGGACAACCCCGGGTGGAGGTTTCCTGTTGTTCTACCTCGATGCCGAACAACGTCTGCTAGGAGCTTGCGGCTGGGGGCAGGGCAATAGCGTCGCCAGGGACATCAAGTTGTGCGAACGGCTGATCACCCACCATAACCCCCTCTCGGTGGTCGCTTTAGCCGATGCCGATGTATCGCTCAAACAATTGTTGAGGAACTGACATGCGCGAATTCCTGGTGTTTCAGTCCTTGTGGGCCATGCAAGATCACCGTGGCCAATGCGACCTTTCCATTGAAGCGCAACTGGAGCAAATCGCCGCCGCTGGTTTTGACGGCATCACCGACCATTTCTGGAAGGCGCCACAGGCTGCACGTCTGAGCGCTGCTGCCAAGGCGCAAGGCCTGCAAATCGAAGGTCAACTGTTCCCCCGGACCGTGGATGATCTGGCGGTCGCGCTCGATGTCGTCTCCCGCTACGGCTGCCACCACCTCACGCTGCAGGCCGACGTCCGGCCGCGCACGCTGGCGCAAGCCATCGAACTGATCGAAGGCTGGCAGCGTCTGGCCGAGCAGGTGGACTTTCCGATCCTGCTGGAAACCCACCGTTATCGCCTCACCAGCGACCTGTTGTTCACCCTCGACATTCTCGCGCAAATGCCCGACCTCAAACTGTTGGCCGACTTGTCCCACTACGTCGTGGGCCGGGAATTGCCCGAGTCGGCCACTCCCGAAGACGACGAACAGATCCTCACCATCCTGCGCCACAGTTGGGGCTTTCACGGTCGGGTCGCCAGCGGCGAACAGGTCCAGGTGCCCTTGAGCTTCGCCCAGCATCGAGCCTGGCTGGACCGATTCCTGGGCTGGTGGCGCTACGGGATCGAGGATTGGCTGGCCCGCCCGAACACTCCCGCCAGCCTGTCCTTCACCTGCGAACTCGGCCCGCCGCCTTATGCGATCACGGGGGCTGATGGGCGTGACATCACGGATCGCTGGGCGGAGGCGTTGATGTTGAAGGAACTGATGCGTGGGGTGTGGAGCGACTGCAAGGTGCGAACGGCTACGTCAAAAGATTGATCTCACCGATCAGGTCATCGATTGTGATGTTCCATGCCATTCGTGGCGGCAGAAGGTGGTTAATACCAGTCGTGACTGAACTTTGGGTTGATTGGTGGGATGCATTGCAGGGTGGCGAGATCCAGCAGCGTGAAGTGGCCATCCATCCAGCCGGCAGTGTCGATGTGATACACGTTCCCGAGTACGGCAGGCTGACTCAGAGGCGTGTGGCCCACGATCACTGCCCGAACACCCTCCACGCCTGATTGGTTTTCTTCAGTGATCCGCTTGCGCGACCACAGGAGCATTGCGGCTACGTGATCCGCTTCGAATTTCGATCCGGATAGTGCAGAGATCATTTCTCCCCAGCTGCCCCGAGGTACATCGGCGTGCACGATGCCTATCAGGCCTTGCGCCGTCTCGACCTCGATCACCAGCGGCAAGGCCTGGAGAATGTTCGCGTAGCAGTCCTGCTCAATGCTGGAGAGGCCGTAGAACCAGGCTCCACCATTGATCAAGTGCATGTAGCTTTGAGCGCCGGTGCAGCCAGCGGCGTACGAATCGACGGTCATCTGCTCATGATTGCCGCGCACAGCATGAAACCAGGGCTTGCGTAAAAGCCATTCATCGACGTCCAGAGATTCAGGGCCTCGGTCAATCAGGTCTCCGACGCTGAACAGTCGGTCTTCCGACGGTTCGAAGCCGGCCTTGTCTAGCGCAGATTGCAGTCGGGTGAAGTGTCCGTGAATATCGCCGACAGCGAAATCCCGACCCGCCGTGTTTGCGGCGAAGCGCTTCACGCGCGATACCTCGGTCGTTTGGAGCATGCAAAGTCCTCCGCTTGCCGTTCACCGGCAGGCTGGCAGGTCAATTATGAAACAAATAAAAATAAGTGGGAGGGGCGGGAGATGCCGTTCGGCTAACGTTGATCGTTCACCCCGCCAGTTTCCGCCCAACTACACACCGCAAACTCCAAGATAGCCATAGATCCTACCTTTAAAATGTGGGGTTCATGGAGCGCTTACGGTCGAAGACCCCTGAAGGATGCCAGTGATTGTCGAGCAAGGTCTTCAGCATTCGGTGAGTCACTGCTGCCGCCAACTCTGCCGACTGGCGTACAAACAAGTGGCAGACCGTCACCAGTTCAGGCCGTAGTACTGTCACGTCGCCGCTTACCTGCCTGGAAAAATCCAGAGTGAAACTCTCGAAGCTTTCAAGAAGTATGAAAAAGAAGATGGGGAGCCAGGGGGGGATCACTCCGTCCCGCCCCCTTTTTATTTTTGAGTGTTCGGCTGACATCCTTGGCAGTCAGCGACTCGAGATCTTTGAAAAAATACCGCGTCGCGTTGAATCAGTTTCGCTGATCAGGACGGCTGCTCCAAAAGCATTAGTTGGCCAACATCACCCGCTTGAATTTTGCTTTCGAAAGCTGCGACCCGTAACTTCTAAGTGGAGTTTCCACAAATTGGTAGGAAAACTCTGCAATCACTCCAGTTAGTACTAGTGCGATGAGGACGGCAAATATTTTATCGGTTTCAAGTGTGAGATCCGTATACCCTGATTGAAGGCATATTTCTCTTACAATTGCAAATATAGGGTTGTGAACAAGATAAATGGAGTAAGAGCGCGATCCGATGTGAATGGCGATCTTTCGGAGGCGGCCATTTGAGCCCGTAAGGTTTAGATTTCCCGAACACAGGAGCACAACCAGGCTTGAAGTGATTGCGACAAATCCCATGAAATAGGGGGACCAGCCGATTTTTGCTGTGATGATGGGTAAGGGAATACAAATCAATAATGCAAGTTGTAATGTTTTTTTGTTCTTGGTAGAGAAAATACTTGATATCCGCTGTGGGTAGTAATGCCAGGCCAGCGCGATGAGGGTGCCGTAAAGCAATGCGTCGCTTCGAATAAACCAAAGCAATGTACCCCACGGACGTATCTGTGTGGAATGGTAAATTGCCACTGCAAGAAAAGGGATGATCAATAATTTGCGATTAGGGGTGAAGAACAAAATGATGGGGAGAATTACATAGAACTGTTCTTCTAGCGACAAGCTCCAGTAGTGCCATAGTGGAGTTGCGCTGTTTGAATTTTCAGTGTACCAGATGTATATATTTTGGATATTCAACATGCCGAATGTCCAAGAGTTTACCATGTTCTCTTGTGAGCCAAATGTCCTGGAGACGTCAAAGGCAAATGAAATTGCCAACGTTATGGTCGACCAGAAAATCGCTGCGGGCCACAATCGAAACAACCGCCTTGTCCAAAAAGATCCGGCAAAACGCAGGAACTGATCTTGCTGGTTCGAAGCTTTTATCAATGATGTCGTTATAAGGAATCCGGAAATGCAGAAGAATAAATCTACCCCTCCACCCAGCCAGAAATAGGTAGTCCATTTAAACCAATCCGGATTTAAAAGACCCAGATGGGCAACGAAAGTAATAGCGATGGCATAGGCACGCAATACTTCGATGTCCAGATTCTTTGTTTCGCTAACGGAGGGTGTCATGCGCTACCTGCGAATCAAGAAAGTTTTATTTTTTTCGGCGCACGATTCTATAAGCTAAGCCATGCGCTGTCGATAAGTCGGTGGCCAGTCGTTTTTATTCAGGACGATCTACATTCGAAGCGATGCAGACATGAGCATCACACCGCAGCAATTGCTGCAAATCTTACCCCGTGGCCGGCGCCTGATCCGGCTTTTTACGCTCGCTCTAACCCCGCCTGTTCCCGATTTCAGCATGTTGGCGCCAGGCGCGTAGTCGTGCGGGCACCATGACATCAAGGAGTGCGCAGTGCTGTGGGGGCGCCCCCCCCCCAAGAAATATCACTTTTTCGGCGATTTACTGCTGGAAGGAATATGCAGGTAAGACATCACGCTTTCGGTCAGCTCTGTCGCCAACTTGACGGCTTCTTTATTGCGGGCCATCACACCCGCCACCAATCCTTCGATCAAGGCGAGCACGGCGATGTTGGAGCTGGTCATGACCGGATGGTCGGCGGGGGCAAATAGCACGTGTTCGGCAATGCTGGTGAGAGGCGAGGCAGGTGAGTCGGTGATTGCCAGCACCGAGGCGCCGCGCTCATTGGCAAAACGCGCGAGTTGCAGGGTGTCGAGGGAATAGCGCGGCAGGGAAATCGCCAGCAATACATCCTGATCGGTGATTGCGGCCAGGCGGTAAGCGGCGTTTTCGTTGCCGCCTTCCATGCTGATGGCGGTGGCGTCCGCACAGAAGGGCATCAGGGTCGAGGCGGCCAGGCCTGCGAAGTAGACGCTGTTGCCAAAGCCGAGGATGTAGATTTTACGCGCCTCGGTCAGGCGGGTGACGAACGCTTCAAAGGCATCTTCATGGTTGTTGGTCGCCGCCGTGGCGAGGTTGCTGGTGGCGCTCTGGATTTGCTCATGCAGGCCAAATGCACCACCCGGTCGATGCGCCAGTTCATTACGAAGCTTGTCGACCGGCGACACCATCTGCTGCAAAGTCGCCACCAGCTCGGCCTTCATGCCGGTGTAGCCACCCAGGTTCAGAGCCTTGGCCAAACGATTGACCGCGGCTGGCGAGGTGGATGTTTCATGAGCCATTTCTTCGATAGTCAGCGTCGCAGCCCTTAGCGGGTGACGCAGGATGAAATCCGCCACTTTGCGCAGTGATGGCGGTAAATCGGTAACGATTTCCGTCAGTTTGCGCATCACCGGCGCGGCATAGACCGTGGTGTTTTTCGTGGGGGTCGGCATGTCCGGCTCTGCAGTTCCTGAGGGTTGGAGATGGGGCTGGGGCGGGCGCATAACCTGTKGGAGCGTGGCTTGCCCGCGAAGAACGATAACGCGCAATGCGCTGGAGACGCTCGGATTGTGGATTGACCAGCACTTCACGCGGATTGCCGCGCTCTTCGACCCGCCCCTTGTGCAGAAACACCAGTTGATTGGAAACCTCGCGGGCAAACCCCATTTCGTGGGTCACGACCACCATGGTGCGTCCTTCGAGTGCGAGATCCTGCATGACTTTAAGTACTTCGCCGACCAGCTCGGGGTCGAGTGCCGAAGTCGGTTCATCGAACAGCATCACTTCAGGTTCCATGGCCAATGCGCGGGCAATCGCCACGCGCTGCTGCTCACCACCGGACATATGCGCCGGCCAGGCGTCCATGCGGTGTGCCACGCCGACTTTGTTCAGGTAGTGTTCGGCTTTTTCCCGGGCTTCTTGCTTGTTCATGCCCAGCACATGCACCGGAGCTTCCATGACGTTTTCAAGGGCAGTCATGTGCGACCAGAGGTTGAAGTGCTGAAACACCATCGATAGCCGCGAACGCATGCGTTGCAGCTGCCTGGGTTCGGCAGCCTTGAGCCCGCCGAGTTTATTGGTCACCAGTTTGAGCTGTTCGCCATTGAGCACGATGTTGCCAGCGTTGGGCTGCTCCAGCAGGTTGATGCAACGCAGGAAGGTGCTTTTACCAGATCCACTGGAGCCGATAATGCTGATGACGTCACCGGCTTTCGCTTCCAGAGACACGCCCTTGAGCACTTCGTGGGCGCCGTAGCTTTTGTGAAGATCCTGAATTTCAAGTTTGTACATGGTTTCAACTCTCTGGAATCAGTCGCTGAGCAAACGGCCTTGGCGAATAGGGGTGTTACCGGCCACCTTGGCCAACCACAAACCAGGCTGGGCAAAGCGCAGGCGTTCACGGGCATACAGGATGCCGTCGGTGCTGGCGTGCACCACGCTGTGCTGATCGGTCAGCGGATCGATCACTTCGAAGAGCGGATCGCCGACCTTGACGTGGGCACCCAACGGTTGCAGATAACTCACCACCCCCGGGTGCGGCGCATAGGCGTACTGCGCACCGGCGAACGGTGTCGCCTCACAACGGCTCGGTGGCGCTGCAGGCCAGTCGCCGCTGATCAGGTCTTGCTCGGCGAGATAGCCGAGAATGGCCTGGGCACTGTCGACGCATTGCTCGCGCTCGGTGTCGGCCATGCCGCGCAATTCAATCGTGGTGGCCACGCACGCCAGCGGAATATTGGCTTCAGGAAAGCGCTCGGCCAGGTGCAGCCAGGGGATTGCGCAGGCTTCATCGAAGGCGTTGCCTCCCGCAGCCTCGGCGAGCAGGGCCACGCCGGCGCCGAGGCGGGCGGCCAATGAGCGCAAGCGTGACCAGTTTTGCGGCATGGCATACAGCAGCATGATCGACTCGAAGTCGCAGTGCAGGTCCAGCACCACATCGGCATCACAGGCATGCTGCAGCAACAGGCGCCGCAAGCCATCGAGTTCCGATGTCGGTGCCGGCATGTTGGTGAGGGCGTCGCCCATGGCGCGGCGGATCAGTGCGATGTTGGCGTTGGCATCGTCGCCCAGTTGACCTTCCAGTTGCCTTGTCACGGCCTCGGCGAGTTCCGGGAAGTCGCGATTGAAATTCTTCCCGCTGGAGAATTCAAAGCGCCCCTGATGGGTGGCCTGGAACATCTGTGCGATACCAATCGGATTGGCCATCGGCACCAGTTCGATCACCCCGTTCAACAGGCCTTGCTCTTCCAGTTCCAGCAGACGGCGCTTGAGCTCGACGGCGACGCGCATCCCCGGCAGTTCGTCGGCATGTAGGGAAGCCTGGATGTAGGCCTTGCGCGGCCCGCTGCCAAAACGAAACAGCGACAGCTTTCGTTCTGTGCCCGAGGCACTCCACGGCAAAAGGTATTGAATGTGCTTCATAACGCTCCTTAGTGCTTGCGTGGTGCCAGATAGGCCAGCCAGCGGCGCTCGGCCAGCTTGAACAGGCGAACCAGGATGAAGGTCAGGGCCAGGTAGATGAGACCGGCAGTGATGAATGCTTCGAACGGCAGATAGAAGCGCGAACTGACGGTTCGCGCGGCTCCGGTGATATCCACCAACGTGACGATGGACGCCAGGCTGGTGGTCTGCAGCATCATCAGCACTTCGTTGCTGTACTGCGGCAGCGCCCGGCGCAAGGCCGACGGCAGGAGGATGCGGCGGTACAAGGTCAGGCGCGACATGCCCATGGCTTTGGCGGCTTCGATCTCGCCGTGGGCCGTGGCCTTCAAGCTGCCGGCCAGGAGTTCCGCGCTATAGGCGCTGGTATTGATTGCGAAGGCCAGGCAGGCACAAAAGGTCGCGCTGGACAGGTAAGGCCAGAACGCGCTTTGGCGTACCGCTTCGAACTGCGCCAACCCGTAGTAGATCAGGAACAATTGCACCAGCATCGGGGTGCCGCGAATCACGTAGGTGTAGAGCCAGGCCGGGAAGTTGATCAGTGGTGATCGGGAAACGCGCATCAGCGCTATCGGAACCGCAAGCACCAGGCCAACGGCCAGGGAAATCAGCAGCACTTTCAGGGTCACCAATGCGCCGTTGAAATACAGCGGCAGGTTTTCCCATATCAGGTTGTAGTCGAGAATCATGGGGGGCTCCCAGTCACAGTTCGGCGGCTTTGATGCCGACCGAGTAGTGTTTTTCCAGATAGCGCAACACCAGCAATGACACGCTGGTCAGCATCAAGTAGAGCGCGGCAACCGCGAGGAAAAATGTGAACGGCTCATGGGTGGCGTCCGCTGCGTTTTTGGCTTTGAACATCATGTCCTGCAAACCGATCACCGAGATCAGCGCGGTGGATTTGGTCAGTACCAACCAGTTGTTGGTGAACCCGGGAATGGCGAAACGAATCATCTGCGGCACCAGAATCCGCCAGAACACCTGAGCGCCACTCATGCCATAAGCCGCGCCGGCCTCTGCCTGACCTTTAGGGATCGCCATGAAGGCGCCACGAAAGGTCTCCGAGAGATACGCACCGAAAATGAAGCCCATGGTGCAGACACCGGCGATGAAGGGGTTGATGTCGATGTACTGGGTGTAACCGAGTGCGAGGGCAATGCGGTTCATCAGATCCTGGCCGCCATAGAAGATCAGCAGGATCAGCACCAGGTCAGGAATACCGCGAATCAGGGTTGTATAACCTTCGCCCAGCACCGCCAGCCATTTGAACGGCGACAAACGAAAGGCCGCGCCGATCAGTCCCAGGGAAATGGCCATGGTCATGGAGGTCAGGGCCAGATTAATGGTCAGCCAGGCGCCATCGAGAATGCTCGATCCGTAGCCGTGGAGCATGATGAAGTTCCTCAAGCGAGCGCCGGGAGGCGCACGAGACAAGCCAAAAGCGGCGCCCGCATGGGGCCGGCGCCAAGGTTTCGGATGAAGGCTTATTCGCCGTAGATATCGAAGGCGAAGTACTTGCCCATCACTTGCTGGTACTTGCCATTGGCGCGGATCGCATCAATCGCTGCACTCAGGCGTGCAACGTTCGCGCTGTCGCCTTTACGCACCGCGATCCCGGCGCCTCTGCCGAAGTATTTCGGGTCGTTGATGTCCGGCCCTGCCAGTGCGAAACCCTTACCCAAGGGTGTTTTGATAAAGCTTTCATCGGTGTTGACGATGTCTGCAAGCGTGGCGTCCAGGCGACCCGCTGCCAGATCGAGGAAGGCTTCATTTTGCGAGGAGTAGCGCACCACCAGGGCGCCGGCTTTCTCAAGCTGCTCGGTGGCGAAACGGTCATAGGTCGAGGAGCGTTGCACGCCGAGTTTCTTGCCTTTGAGATCGACCAGCGGGTCGTTGATCACGCTACCGGCCTTCATCGCGAACTTGCCCGGCGTGTGGTAGTACTTTTTGCTGAAGTCGACCGACTTCATACGGTCTTCAGTGATCGACATCGACGACAGCACAGCATCGATCTTGCGCACTTTCAGCGACGGGATCATGCCGTCGAATTCCTGGATGACCCACTCGCATTTGACCTTCATCTCTTCGCACAGCGCGTTGCCAATGTCGTAATCGAAACCACTGACGTTGCCCTCTGGCGTCTTGAAGGAGAAGGGCGGGTAGGCGGCTTCGATACCGATACGCAGGCTGTCGTCGTCGGCGTGTGCCAGCAAGCTTGCGACGCACAGTGCCAGAGCGCCTAGAAGTTCTGTCTTGTACATATTGTTGACTCCTTGGATGGGGCGTTTGGGTGGTAGGGGGGCTGCCGTCCGGTCTGGCAAGGTGGACTGTCCCGATGATTCACGAGGGTATAAATGACATAAAACATTTCATAAATCAACATAGTGAAAAAAAACATATCAGGGCGAGGCGGCACACTGGGTGCTGGTGGGCAGAACCTCATCTGTGTCATCAATCCTTTGAACAAAAAACGGGCGCCGATAAGGCGCCCGTTTTTTCATTCCAGTATCAAGGTTTTTGCTCTGTCGGAAATTGAGCCAGTTCGCAGTACTACGCTGCCCTTAACGTCGATCCAGCCAAACCGTCTGTGCATTACAGAATTCGCGCACCCCGAAGTGCGAGAGCTCACGGCCAAAGCCACTCTTCTTCACGCCACCAAAACTGACACGCGGATCGCTGGCGCTATAGCCGTTGATGAACACTCCACCGGTTTCAAGTTCGCCGGCCATCTGCCGGGCGAGTTCGACATTGCGCGTGTAGAGGGTGGCGGTGAGGCCGAACTCGCTGTCATTGGCCAATTCCAGCGCATGGGCTGCGTCTCGGGCCGTGATGATTGAGGCCACAGGGCCAAACAACTCCTGTTTGAATGATGTCATCTGATCGGTCACGTCGCCGAGTACCGTAGGCTCATAGTAATTGCCGGGGCCTTCAGCCTTCTTTCCACCCAGCAGCAGCGTCGCGCCTTCTTCCAGTGTGTCGCGAACCTGTTGATCCAGTTCGTCGCGCAGATCGAAGCGAGCCATCGGGCCGATGTAAGTGTTGGTGGCGAGTGGATCACCGACGACCAGCTGCTGGGTGGCCTCGACGAACTTGCGGGTAAATTCCTCGACGATGCCTTGCTCGACAATCAGGCGTTTGGCGGCGGCGCAGACTTGTCCGGTGTTTTGATAGCGCCCGATCACCGCGGCTTTCACCGCCTCGTCGAGGTCTGCGTCGTCGAGCACGATAAACGGGTCGGAGCCGCCCAGTTCCAATACACATTTCTTCAGTGCCGCTCCAGCCTGAGCGCCGATGGCCATGCCTGCACGGACGCTGCCGGTGAGGGTGACAGCCGCGATACGTGGATCGGCGATCGCCCTGGATACACCCTCCGGCGTGACATTGATGACCTCGAAAACACCTTCAGGAAAGTCCGCTTGCTGGAAGGCTTCCAGCAGCAGGTAGGCGCTACCCATGACGTTTGGCGCGTGTTTGAGCACGTAGGTATTGCCGGCGAGCAAGGTGGGGACCGCGCCGCGCAGGACTTGCCAGATGGGGAAGTTCCACGGCATGACGGCGAGAATCGGGCCGAGCGGGCGATATTCAATGCGTGCCTTGTCGCCTTCAACCAAGGTCGGTTCTGAACTCAGCATGGCGGGGCCGTGTTCGGCGTACCACTCGCAGAGCTGCGCACATTTTTCAATTTCACCGCGGGCCTGAGCGATGGGCTTGCCCATTTCCTGGGTGATCATGTTCGCCATGGCCTGCGCATTGTTGCGCAAGGCCTGGCCGAGGTTGATCAACAGCTGCGCGCGTTGTTCAACCGGTTTGCGGCGCCAGCCTCGAAACCCGGTAGCGGTCCGCGTCAGCGTGGCCTGTAATGCCGAATCGGATTCGAAAGGGTAGTGGCCGATCTGCTCGCCCGTGGTCGGGTTGATCGAAATGGCGTGGGTAAGGCTGGATACGTGGGTCATGGCACCGTCCTGCGAGGTAGGAATGTGCTCAGGTTATGGGGCTATATGTTTTCTGGAAACTGAATAATACTGAGCATAACGTTCACGTTTGGAGAATGACTTGGATCTGGTTCAGCTCGAAATTTTCAAGGCTGTCGCCGAGCACGGCAGCATCAGCGTGGCCGCCCAGCATATCCACCGAGTGCCATCGAATCTCACGACCCGAATCAAGCAGCTTGAGCTGGACCTGGGTGTGGACCTGTTTATCCGCGAGAAGAGTCGCCTGCGCCTGTCGCCGGCCGGCTGGAGCTTTCTGGATTACGCTCGACGTATTCTCGACCTGGTTCAGGAGGCGCGCGCCACCGTGGCAGGTGAAGAACCGCAGGGAGCCTTCGCCCTGGGCTCGCTGGAAAGTACTGCAGCGGTACGTATTCCAGAGCTATTGGCCGCCTATAACCAGAAACACGCCAAGGTCGAACTGGACCTGTCCACCGGCCCCTCCGGGACCATGATCGATGGGGTGCTGTCAGGGCGGCTGGCCGCGGCATTTGTCGATGGTCCGGTGTTGCATCCGGCACTGGAGGGCGTGCCTGCTTTCGAAGAGGAAATGGTCCTGATCGCACCGCTCAACCATGAGCCGATTCATCGGGCCAAGGATGTGAATGGCGAAAACATCTATGCCTTCCGCTCCAACTGCTCCTATCGCCATCATTTCGAAAGCTGGTTCGCCAATGGTGCGGCGGTGCCCGGCAAGATTTTCGAAATGGAGTCCTATCACGGCATGCTGGCCTGCGTCAGCGCCGGTGCCGGCCTGGCRCTGATGCCTCGCAGCATGCTCGAAAGCATGCCTGGATGCACGACGGTCAGCGTCTGGCCGTTGTCGGAGTCGTTCCGCTATTTACGCACCTGGCTGGTGTGGCGCAGGGGGACGGTGTCGCAGAGCCTGACGATGTTTGTGCGCTTGCTTGAGGAGCGTGGGGTGGTGTTGGTCGAAAAATAGTGGAAAGTTAACGGTCTGTGCTGAAAAACCGGATAATGGCGGCCAAATCGTATAGCTCGTTATTCTGGTAAGCACGCATGGAAATCAAGGTCAACTTTCTCGACAACCTTCGACTTGAGGCCAAGTTCGACGACTTCACGGTGATTGCCGATCAACCCATTCGCTACAAGGGCGATGGCTCGGCACCGGGGCCGTTCGATTACTTCCTGGCTTCGTCGGCGTTGTGCGCGGCGTACTTCGTGAAGTTGTATTGCGAAACCCGCAATATCCCCACCGAAAATATCCGCCTGTCGCAGAACAACATTGTTGATCCGGAAAACCGCTACAACCAGATTTTCAAGATTCAGGTCGAATTGCCGGCGGACATCTCCGCCAAGGACCGTCAGGGGATCTTGCGCTCCATCGACCGTTGCACGGTAAAGAAGGTGGTGCAAACCGGGCCCGAGTTCGTGATTGAAGAGGTCGAAAACCTCGACGCCGATGCCCAGGCGTTGCTGATGCCGCACTCGGCTGGCGAAGCGGGCACCTACATTGTGGGCAAGGACCTGCCGCTGGAGCAAACCATCGCCAACATGTCGGGCATCCTGGCCGACCTGGGCATGAAGATTGAAATCGCTTCGTGGCGCAATATCGTTCCCAATGTGTGGTCGCTGCACATCCGCGATGCGCACTCGCCAATGTGTTTTACCAACGGCAAGGGAGCGACCAAAGAAGGTGCGCTGGCATCGGCACTGGGCGAGTTTATCGAGCGACTGAACTGCAACTTCTTCTACAACGATCAGTTCTGGGGCGAGGACATCGCCAACGCGGCGTTTGTGCATTACCCGGACGAGCGCTGGTTCAAGCCTGGCCCGAAGGACGAACTGCCGACTGAAATCCTCGACGAGTACTGCCTGAAGGTTTACGACCGGGATGGCGAGCTGCGTGGCTCGCATCTGTACGACACCAACTCCGGCAACACCCAGCGTGGCATTTGTTCACTGCCGTTTGTGCGCCAGTCGGACAATGAGGTGGTGTACTTCCCGTCCAACCTGATCGAAAACCTGTTCCTGAGTAATGGCATGAGCGCTGGCAACACCCTGGCCGAAGCTCAGGTGCAGTGCCTGTCGGAGATCTTCGAGCGCGCGGTCAAGCGCGAAATCCTCGAAGGCGAAATGGCCCTGCCGGATGTGCCGCAGCAAGTGCTGGCGAAGTACCCGGGCATTCTGGCCGGTATCCAGGCCCTGGAAGAACAGGGCTTCCCGGTGCTGGTCAAGGATGCATCGCTGGGCGGGGAGTTCCCGGTGATGTGCGTGACCTTGATGAACCCGCGTACCGGTGGCGTGTTTGCCTCGTTCGGCGCGCACCCAAGCCTGGAAGTGGCGCTGGAGCGCAGCCTGACGGAACTGCTGCAAGGTCGCAGTTTCGAAGGCCTGAACGATCTGCCTCAGCCGACCTTCGAAGGTCAGGCAGTGACTGAGCCGAACAACTTTGTCGAGCACTTTATCGATTCCAGCGGTGTGGTCTCGTGGCGCTTCTTCAGTGCCAAACCGGATTTCGAATTCGTTGAGTGGGATTTCTCCGGTCAAGGCGAAAACTCCAATGTCGACGAGGCCGCGACCTTGTTCGGCATTCTCGAAGACATGGGCAAAGAAGTGTACATGGCGGTCTATGAGCACATTGGCGCCAAGGCCTGCCGCATTCTGGTGCCGGATTACTCGGAAATTTATCCGGTAGAAGATTTGATCTGGGATAACACCAACAAAGCGCTGCAGTTCCGCGCTGACATCCTGAACCTGCACAGCCTGAGCAAAGTCGGCCTGAGAACGCTGGCCAAGGGTCTGGAAAACAGCGAGCTGGATGATTACACCGACATCACCACCTTGATCGGCATCGAGTTCGACGACAACACGCCTTGGGGCAAGTTGACGATCCTGGAGCTGAGGCTGCTGATTTATCTCGCCTTGCAGAAGTTTGACCAGGCCAAGGATCTGGTGGAAGCCTTCTTGCAATACAACGACAACACCGTCGAGCGCGGCTTGTTCTATCAAGCCGTGAACGTCGTGCTGGAAATGCAACTGGACGATGATCTGCAACTGAGCGATTACGAGGTCAACTTCCGCCGGATGTTCGGCAACGAGCGGATGGACGCGGCGATAGGGTCCGTGGATGGCAGCGTACGTTTCTATGGTCTGACGCCGACGAGCATGAAGCTGGAAGGGCTCGACAGGCACCTTCGTCTGATCGACAGTTACAAGAAGCTGCACATGGCGCGGGCCAGGGTGGCGACTTTATTCAGCTGACAGCGATAACAAAAAAGCACCTTGGGTGCTTTTTTGTTATTTGGCGGCCAGCCAACCGTCTGTATGCGGTGGGCTGATTTTTTGGCTATGACATGGGCTGTGGCTGCCCATGAGGAAGCTCTTCTATATAGAAGGGCGTTTTGGCTCCTCTATACAGGCTAGCTTTGGGGCGTTTTGCTGCATTCTGCAGGTTATTGATAGAAAACCTGAATCAGTGCTTGACGGCAGATTACAGGTGTCTATAATTCGCCCCACTTCCGGCGCAGTCGAAACGGAAAACTCCTTGGCAAACAATGAGTTACGCAGTTTTCGGCAGCAGGTTGCTTCAGGTCATCGAAGCCAAAAGGGAGTTGAAAAAGAGGTGTTGACAGCAGCGTGTAACGCTGTAGAATTCGCCTCCCGCTGAAGAGAGATCTGAAGCGCAAGT
>NZ_JBFUID010000063.1:0-34964 GCF_056402055.1 Pseudomonas sp. P4_C4
CAGGTCGGCCAGTTTCAGCAGGGATAGCACTTTCAAAACCCAAGGTGATCAGGTCAAGTTCATCAACGAAGACATCGACAACACGCACCGGATTAGTCTCGCTGACGTAATCGTCCAGGCTCTCGGGGAGCAGGGTCCTTTGACCTCGGTGTTCACCTTGAATGAAGCGTTTCATGGGCAACCCTTGCGATGAAATCCTGGGAAATCATAGCAAGGGTTTGCTTTGGAGTTTTTACACACTCTGGGCCGGGGGCGGCTAACCCGGCATCCATGCCGGGTTGCCCACTACGCAGAACCTCCACTCGGCCTCTCGAGGGGGCGTATGGATCAAGAGCTGCAGGCGAGCTAACGCTCGGCCTGATGAGTGGTGAGAAGCAACGGGTGTACGCCGATCTGTTTTTGCTCTTCTGTGGGAGCGAGCTTGCTCGCGATGACGGCAGTCCATCCAACTTCAATGGTGACTGACCCGACGCCATCGCTGGCAAGCCAGCTCCCACAGTTTGATCGGCATGGGCACTATTACCGCGCTAAATGGCGGCATTGCCCAGCCGACCTGATCTCAAGCGCATACGTGCTCCGGCAGAAGCTGGCTTACCAGCGAAGGCATCCATGCACTCGCAATAAACTCAAGTCGAACACTGCATGCTTCCCCCGCTTGAGACATTTCTAATCCGGGTCAATTAGTCCCATTCCGGACGATTCCTACGCGCCCCTCAGAAGCTTCCTATTTCTAAGTCAGTCAGGTTCCTGAAAGCTCTCCTGCGCTTGAGCACGAGCCCAATCCGGGCTTCGTCGAGGTATCGGACTGGCATGGCGACAACCGCCAGGGCCAACCGGTCGATCAACACTCACGTAAAGGGACTGACATGAACGATAGGTTGCACCGTACGGACACACTGGGCTCGTGCAAAGAGGTGATGTGCGGCAAACAGATCAAGCACTGGATCGAATTCCAGTTGCTCGATGAACAGGGCGAGCCACTGGCGAACCTGCCTTATCGCGCGCTGAACGAGGCGACCCGTGTCGACTTCATTGCGCAGTACACGGGCCACACCGATGCCGAGGGGATGATCCGCCTTGACGGCCTGCATCCGCTGGCCATCACCCTGCTGATAGACGCCGAGTCCTTGGCCGAGCAACTGCAAACCCGTCGCCTGCGTGCCGAGCGAGCCGAACCCGCGCGCCCCGGTTTCGCTGATCGCACGCCGCTGTATGGTCCGCAGCGTTCGGGCTTCTCGCCCATCGAACAGCGGGCGGTCGCCGCCGGCCATGGTTATCACTACCTGCGCATCGGCCAGTTGTGCGATCGACTGCCGGCCTTCGATCCACCGTTGGCCGATCCCAGGCAGCCCCCGGCCTACCA
This sequence comes from Pseudomonas sp. P4_C4, assembly GCF_056402055.1. Taxonomy (NCBI): domain Bacteria; kingdom Pseudomonadati; phylum Pseudomonadota; class Gammaproteobacteria; order Pseudomonadales; family Pseudomonadaceae; genus Pseudomonas; species Pseudomonas sp. P4_C4. The sequence continues at coordinate 1,364 of NZ_JBFUID010000063.1, forward strand.
TTTTCCGGACCCAAAGTTTGGCGGGTTTACCATCGGCGACGATCAACTCGATCGTCGGCATGTGCTGGAAGTCTGCCCGCTGCGCGCCTGGTCACTGACCTTGCATCACCAAGCAGAGTACAGCCTGGTCAATGCTTACAACCTGGCGCTGATGAGTATTTTGGCGTACAGCACGCGGCCCGAGAATGCATTGGGTTCCGTTAAGGAGTTCTTCGAGCGGCAATGTTTGGACTTATCGCGTACCCCCATAATTCTGGACAGTGGTCAGAAATTGCCGTGCGTGGTCACCGATGTTCCCTTCAATGGGCGTTACACCATCGCTGAACCGTTGGACACCACTCAGGCTCGACCGCCAGAGGGGGACACCCAGCTGTTTTATGCCATCAATGCCACCCAGGTGCTGGTGGGTTGGCGGGGTACAGAAGTGGATGGGTTCGCCGATCCAGGTACTGATGCGACTTTCCGCCCGGTAAAACCGCAAGTGCAGGCCTTGTGCGAGCCCAAGGTGCCCTGTGCCGATTTGACTCCAGAGGGCAGTGTGCATTTGGGCTTTCGCGATGCGTTCGAACTGGCCAGAAGAGTTTATGCGAAGGATCTGGGTAAGACGATTCCTGAAGCTATCGAAGGTAAGGGGTTGTTCATTTGCGGCCACAGCCTGGGGGGCGCCCTCGGTCTGGTCCATGCCGCATCGCTGAAAGAGCGAAATCCACTGCTGTACACCTACGGCATGCCACGCACCTTCACCCTCAAGGCCGTAACGTGCCTCAACGAGATCGTACATTTCCGTCATGTCAACGACATCGACCTGATCCCCAGCGTGCCGCCCGAAGCGGCGTTGGATAACTACCTGTACGACCTCTATGGCCCGCTGGGCACTACTCTGGGGTTTGCCTGGTCGATGCTGCAGTTGACCGCCAGCCAGTTGTTCCGCCATGGCGATCCCTTCTGTCACCACGGCGAAATCGCCATGTTTTTCAAGGCCGAACAGCACACCCTTCGGCGAGGCTCGCCGTACCCCGCCTACCGCAACAAGGACGGGCTCGGCGCGCCTTACAACACCACCATCGCCTATCGCCTGTCGGAAAAGGTCAAGTTTTACCTGGTCCCGAGCCTGAGTCCCGACGACGACCAGCAGGCCGAGCAGGCGCAGCAGCGCCTCACCACCTCGTTGACCGCCGAAAGCCGGGCGAGGTTTTTCCCGCCCTTCAGCAATCCCAAGGCAGGCCGGTTCGTGGGTCTCGGCAATCACTTCATGAGTAATTACCAGCCATACATCTACGGCCAGTTACTGGAGTCAATCAACCCTGAGCGCTCGCCGTTGTTGAAGCGGCAACTGGATCGACAGAATTTCGAACAACAGACCAGGGACAACTACGGGAGCCTTGTCGAAGACGAACTGGCACGCAACCGGGTGTTCCTCGATTTGCAAAGTCGTCTCGGCGAAACCTTGCGGGTGACGCAACAGGCCGATGGCGGTGCCGAAGCGTTGCAACGCTTCGATGCCGTGGCCGACCCGAGTGCCTGCTACGAAAGAGCCCACTGTTGAGCCCGGCCCGCGCCGTCAAGGATCTGACCATGATCAAGAAAATGTCCATCGCGATACTCACTCTGTGCATCAGCCTCAATGGTTGCGCCAAGGATCAGAGCCTGGCGCCGCCGCCGGATGGCGAATCGATAACCGTGACGGTGAAAGTGCCGAAGGAGCTGGTAACGGAAAACCTGCAGGTGATGTATCGCTCGACTCTGTGCACCTTTACTGACCACTCCGCCTTTGGCGAAGCCTATCAACGCGATGGCTATCAACGTACCGATCTGCAACTCGTGCGTAAGGGACAAAGCGACCTCTATGTGGCCAAGCTGCCGATCGATGGTGGCGGTGTCTGCCAATGGCGATTGAGCAACGTGACTTTTGGCGTCGCTTATGGCCATCCCACAAACTTTGGCGAAAACGTGACTTACGGGGCAGGCGGTGGTGTGGTGGTGATCTTCGATCACAACAACTCGCCTCGCGGTGGCGCGGACATCAAGGTTGAAGGGGACTTGACGATCAAGAGGGACTATTACCCGTGGTTGAGTGAAGCCTTTCTTGGAGGCTATAGAAAACAGATCAGCTTGGCGGGTGAGGGCCATATCTACTTAAAGTATCAGGCTCTGCAAGTTCGGCAGGTGTATTTCGAACCCGTCCTGCATTCCGACTTTCTGGTCAAGTCGGAGGGTACCAAGGTACATAAAATAGGCAGCTTCATAAAATTCTCTTATCCAGATGGTACGACCGTGGCCGACGGTCGTTTCCAACCAGATTTCCGAAAGTTACAAGCGATCCGCCAGGCAGCGGAGAGCAAACAGTGAGCTTCGTTTTTCCTGCCCTGCGCACCCCCTTCGAACTGGCACGCAACCGGGTATTCCTCGACTTGCAGAGTCGTCTCGGCGAAACCTTGCGGGTGACGCAACAGGCCGATGGCGGTGCCGAAGCGTTGCAACGTTTCGACGCCGTGGCCGACCCGAGCGCCTGCTACGAAAGAACCCACTGTTGAGCCCAGCCCGCGCCGTCAAGGATCCGACCATGATCAAGAAAATGCCCATCGCGATACTCACTCTGTGCGTCAGCCTCAGCGGTTGCGCCAAGGATCGAAGATTGGCGCCACCAGCGGATAGCGAACAGATGACCATCACGGTGAAAGTACCCCAGGAACTCGAAACGGAAACCCTGGAGGTGATGTATCGCTCGGCAGTGTGCAAAAACATCACCCATGGGGCGAGCGGCGAGCGCATCGAGTTGGAGGGTTATCACGGCATTGACGTGCAATTGCAACGTCTGGGGGCGAGTGATCTCTACCAGGCAAAGCTGCCGATCGATGGCGGCGGCGCGTGTCAGTGGCATCTGAGCAATGTGATGTTTGGTGTCGCGTATGGCAATCCCGCCCGCTTTGGCGAGAGCGTGACTTACGGCGCAGGCGGGGGAGTGGTGGTGATGTTTGACCACAATCGACCCTCCAGAAGTTCCGGGTTACCTATCAAAGTAGATGGCGATTTGGCGATCAAGAAGGACTATTACCTTTGGGTTGATGAGGAGTTTTTAGGTCCCTATAAAAAAACTGTCAACTTAACAAGTGATGGCGATATTTACTTGATGTATCAGGCCCTGCAAGCCCGGCAGGTGTATTTCGAACCCATCTTGCACCCTGACTTTGTAGTTTATTCGGCCGGGCCAAAGGTAAAGAAAGAAGGTAACCACACGGTCATCACTTATCCCGATGGCAGTGTCGAACCGGATGGTCGCTGGGGACCTAATTTCCGCAAATTGCAAACTATCCGCCAGGCAACGGAGAGCAAGCAGTGAGCCTCGTTTTTCCTGCCCTGCACACCCCCTTCGAACTGGCACGCAACCGGGTGTTCCTCGATTTGCAAAGTCGTCTCGGCGAAACCTTGCGGGTGACGCAACAGGCCGATGCCGTGGCCGACCCGAGTGCCTGCTACGAAAGAGTCCACTGGTGAGCCCGGCCCGTGCCGACGGAAGCCTGTACCGACCATCTACCGCACCGACATGGCCGACCGCGCCACGTTCAACGAGGTCTACAAACGCTACTTCGCCAAGCCATGGCCAGTGCGTGCTGCGGTGGGCGTGGCGTCCCCGGTGGTGGAAGGCATGCGTGTGGAAGTGACGGCGATAGCGGTCAAGGCCTAAGTCTCCCGGCACACACACAACTCTGTAGGAGCGGGCTTGCCCGCGAAGATGCCCTGCCAGCCAGCCGATCTCTGGCAGACAAACCGGATCAATCTGTGAACTTGGCCACTCTCAATTCGCCACCCGAACCCCACCCAAACTCCCGCTCAATTCATACGCCGCCAATTCCGCCTGATGCGCCGCCAGCAATTCCGGCAACGATCCGCGCAAGTACTCGACCCAGGTCTTGATCTTCGCATCCAGGTACTGGCGCGACGGGTAGATCGCATACAGATTCAGTTCCTGCGAGCGGTATTTGGGCATCATGCGTACCAGCGTGCCGTTGCGCAGGCCTTCTATCGCGGCGTACAGCGGCAGGACGCCAACGCCCATGCCGCTGATGATCGCGGATTTCATCGCGTCGGCGGAGTTCACCAGGAAGGGTGAGCTGTTGATGGTGACCATTTCCTGGCCATCAGGACCGTCGAAGGCCCATTTTTCCAGCGGAATCACCGGGCTGACCAGGCGCAGGCAGGCGTGGTTGAGCAGGTCGCTGGGTTTTTGTGCGCAGCCGTTGGCTTTGACGTAGGCCGGCGAGGCGCAAACGATGCTGTAGGTGATGCCCAGGCGTTGGGAGACGAAACCCGAATCCGGTAGTTCGCTGGCGAGGACGATGGACACGTCGTAGCCTTCGTCGAGCAGGTCCGGCACGCGGTTGGCCATGGTCAGGTCGAAAGTCACGTCCGGGTGGGTCTTGCGGTAGCGGGCGATGGCGTCGATCACGAAGTGCTGGCCGATGCCGGTCATGGTGTGCACTTTCAGTTGCCCGGCCGGGCGTGCGTGGGCGTCGCTGGCCTCGGCTTCGGCTTCTTCGACGTAGGCCAGGATCTGTTCGCAGCGCAACAGGTAGCGCTTGCCGGCTTCGGTCAGGGCGATACGGCGGGTCGTTCGGTTGAGCAGACGGGTTTGCAGGTGGGCTTCCAGGTTGGAGACCGCGCGCGAGACGTTGGCCGTGGTGGTGTCCAGTTGTACGGCGGCGGCGGTGAAGCTGCCAGCCTCGGCCACGTAACTGAAGGCGCGCATGTTTTGCAAAGTGTCCATGGGGTGCTCTCTCGTCGAATGACAAATTGTGACACGAAGTTTCTGTTTATTTACAGGCGACTAAGGATCTACCTACGGATTATCTCGTTAACGGTAACAAAGATTCACAGGAATCCCAGCTTATCGCCCTTCAGGCCGCCCCATAGAATTGCGCTCACCTCTGTAGGAGCTGCCGAAGGCTGCGATCTTTTGATCTTCGCTTCTAAAAGCAACGTCAAAAGATTGCAGCCTTCGGCAGCTCCTACGCACAGAACATCTCCCCACCTCAGGAAATCGCAGCAGTGCCGCGTCGCATCAACAGAGCGCTTCAGCCGCTCAGTGTTTTGGCTTTAACCCTGGCAATCAGCGGCTGCATCGGAACCGGAGGTATTGCCCCGCAGGGCAAGGCGCTGGAGGCCAATTCACTGGCCACCGACGAAGCGATCCAGAGCGCCGCGCAAGATGCGCATTGGCCCACCGCGCAATGGTGGCAAGCCTATGGCGACCCGCAACTGAATCGCTGGATCGACCTCGCCCTGCAAGGCAGCCCGAGCCTGGCCATGGCCGCCGCTCGGGTGCGTCAGGCCAGGTCCATGGCCGGCGTGGCCGAAGCAGCCGAGTCCCTGCAGATCAATGGCGAGTCCACCCTCAAGCGTCACAACTGGCCTACCGACCAGTTCTATGGCCCCGGCGAACTGGCCAACAGCACCACCTGGGACAATAACGCGGCGCTGGGTTTCAGCTATGCCCTCGACCTCTGGGGTCGCGAAAGCAATGCCACCGAGCGCGCCGTGGACATGGCGCACATGAGCGTCGCCGAAGCGCGCCAAGCCCAGCTCGAACTGCAGGACAACATCGTACGGGTCTACATCGAGTTGTCGTTGCATTACGCCCAGCGGGACATCGTCGAAGCGACCTTGAAGCAGCAACAGCAGATTCTCGAGCTGGCGCAAAAACGCCTGAACGGTGGCATCGGCACTCATTTCGAAGTCAGCCAGGCCGAGACGCCGCTGCCGGAAACCCATCGCCAGCTCGATGCCCTCGACGAAGAAATCGCCTTGAGCCGCAACCAACTCGCGGCCCTGGCCGGTAAGGGACCCGGGGAAGGCGCGCAGTTGCAGCGGCCAACGCTGTCGCTGGGGGCACCACTGAAACTGCCGTCTTCGCTGCCGGCGCAATTGCTCGGGCAGCGCCCGGACGTGGTCGCCAGCCGCTGGCAAGTGGCGGCGCAGGCGCGGGGCATCGATGTTGCTCATGCCGGTTTCTACCCGAATGTCGATCTGGTCGGCAGCCTCGGCTACATGGCCACCGGCGGCGGGGCGCTGGAGTTCTTGACCGGCAAGAAACTCAACTACAGCGTGGGTCCGGCGATTTCGCTGCCGATCTTCGACGGCGGGCGTTTGCGCTCGGAACTGGGCGAAGCCTCGGCCGGGTATGACATCGCCGTGGCCAAGTACAACCAGACCCTGGTCAACGCGCTGAAAAACATCTCCGACCAGTTGATCCGCCGCGAGTCCATGGACAAGCAACAGGCTTTCGCCGCCGAGTCGGTGGCCACCGCGCAGAAGACCTACGACATCGCGATGATCGCCTATCAGCGTGGCCTGACCGACTACCTCAACGTGCTCAACGCCCAGACCCTGCTGTTCAAGCAGCAGCAAGTGCAGCAGCAGGTTCAGGCGGCGCGGTTGAGTGCTCATGCAGAGCTGGTGACGGCGTTGGGCGGCGGTCTGGGGGCGGGCAACGATGTGCCGAAAGACAGCCAGACAGCAGCACCGAAAACCCCGAGCCTTTTGCGTTGAACACAAAACCTGTGGGAGCGAGCTTGCTCGCGATGAGGGCGGCACATCCAACATTGATGCCGGCTGATACTCCGCTATCGCGAGCAAGCTCGCTCCCACAGGTTCCGGGTTTCACTGGAATTTATTGAGCAGGATTTGATGACTCCCTTGCCCGCACCCTTGCGCTGGCTGTACTCCCTGGAATGGCGCCGGGGTTTCTTCGACTGGGCACGCAGCGACGGCGTGACCTGGGTCTACATCTTCAAGGTGCTGTTCGCCGCGTTCCTGACGCTGTGGCTGGCCATGCGCCTGGAGCTGCCGCAACCGCGCACGGCGATGATCACCGTGTTCATCGTCATGCAGCCGCAAAGCGGCCAGGTGTTCGCCAAGAGCTTCTATCGTTTCCTCGGCACCTTGGCCGGGTCGGCGGTGATGGTCGCGCTGATCGCCCTGTTTGCGCAGAACACAGAATTGTTCCTCGGTTCGCTGGCGATCTGGGTCGGCATCTGCACGGCCGGCGCCGCCCGCTGCCGCAACTTCCGCGCCTACGGTTTCGTACTCGCAGGATACACCGCCGCGATGGTCGGCTTGCCCGCATTGGCCCATCCGGAGGGTGCGTTCATGGCGGCGGTCTGGCGGGTGCTGGAAATCTCGTTGGGCATTCTCTGTTCGACCCTGATCAGTGCCGCCATCCTGCCGCAATCGGCGAGCGCGGCGATGCGCAATGCCTTGTATCAGCGCTTTGGCGTGTTCGCCCTGTTCGTCACCGACGGCTTGCGCGGTCGCAGTCAGCGCGACGCGTTCGAGGCCGGCAACGTGCGTTTCATCGCCGAAGCGGTGGGCCTGGAAGGCTTGCGCAGCGTCACTGTGTTTGAAGACCCGCACATGCGTCGACGCAATGGCCGGCTCAGTCGCCTGAACAGCGAGTTCATGGGCATCACCACGCGCTTCAACGCCTTGCACCAGTTGCTCGAACGCTTGCGCAACAGCGCGGCGGACCAGGTGGCGGCGGCGATCAAACCGGGTTTGCAGGACCTCGCCGAATTGCTCGACGGCTTCAGCGGTCGTGCCCTGACCAGCGCCGATGCGGCGCGTCTGGTCGCGGTGCTGACCGCATACAAAGAAGGTTTGCCGGCGCGGGTACGCTGTCTGCGGGCGACGTTCCAGCAGCACAATCCGAGCGATGCTGAACAACTGGATTTCCACACCGCGTACGAGCTGCTCTATCGCTTCGTCGACGACCTGCACGGTTATGCGCAGACCCACGCCTCCCTGGCCGATCACAGTCACGAGCGGGAGCGCTGGGACGAGCCGTTCACCCCGCAAACCAACTGGATGGCCGCGGCGGCATCGGGGATTCGCGCAGCGTTCATCCTGGTGGTTTTGGGCAGCTACTGGGTGGCAACCGCCTGGCCGAGCGGCGCGACCATGACCCTGATCGCTGCTGCAACCGTGGGCTTGTCCGCCGCCACCCCGAACCCGAAACGCATGGCCTTTCAGATGGCGTGCGGGACATTGCTCGGGGCGCTGATCGGCTTCGTCGAGATGTTTTTCATTTTCCCGTGGATCGACGGATTTCCATTGTTGTGCGTGATGCTCGCACCGGTGATCGTATTCGGCTCGTTCCTGACCTCGCGGCCGCAATACGTCGGTGTCGGCCTGGGCTTGCTGATCTTCTTCAGCACAGGTTCAGTGCCGGACAACCTCACGGTCTACAACCCCTACACCTTCATCAACGACTACATCGCCATGGTGCTGGGCATGCTGGTGTGCGCAGCGGCCGGGGCGATCATTCTGCCGCCCAACAGCCGCTGGTTGTGGCGTCGGCTGGAGCAGGACCTGCGCGGTCAGGTGGTGTACGCCATCAGCGGCAAGCTCAAGGGGCTGGCGTCGAGTTTCGAAAGCCGCACCCGCGATCTGGTGCATCAGGCCTACGGCTTCGCGGCGGGGCAACCGCAAGTGCAGCGCGAATTGCTGCGCTGGATGTTCGTGGTGCTGGAAGTCGGTCACGCGATCATCGAATTGCGCAAGGAACAGGCGATTCTGCCGGTGCATCCGGCCTATGCCGAATCCCAGCCATGGCGCCAGGCGATCCGGGTGATGGGGCGTGCACTGGTGCGGCTGTTCCTGCAACCGAACAGCAGCAACCTCGAACGCGCTCTGGTCGCAGTCGATCACGCCATCAGCCGTGTGCAGTCCACCGACGAACCCTTCGCCCCACACTTCGATACCTCGGCGTTGCGCCGGGTGAAGAGCTACCTGCACTTCATCCGCACCTCGCTGCTCGACCCGCAATCACCGCTTGCCACCTTCGCCAGCAACCAGCCACAAGGACTTGCACATGCCTCGTGAATTCGCCTTCCACGGCGTGTACATGCCGACCATGACCCTGATGTTTTTCATCGCGGCGGCGCTTGCCTGGGCGCTCGACCGGTTCCTGTCCGGGTTCGATCTGTACCGCTTCTTCTGGCACCCGGCGTTGCTGCGCCTGAGCCTGTTTACCTGTCTGTTCGGCGCGTTGGCGCTGACTGTCTACCGTTGACTCTCTATCACTGAGAATGCCCCGATGAAAAAGTTTTTCAGCCTGCTCGCGACCTTGCTGGTGCTGGCCCTCGCGCTGTGGATCGGCCGCTCCTTGTGGGAGCACTACATGAACACGCCGTGGACCCGTGACGGCCGCGTGCGCGCCGACATCATCAACGCCGCCGCCGACGTTACCGGCGAAGTGGTGGACGTGCCGGTGCGCGACAACCAACTGGTGAAGAAGGGCGATTTGCTGATGCAGATCGACCCCGAGCACTACCGCCTTGCAGTCAAGCAGGCTCAAAGCCTGGTGGCATCGCGCAAGGCGACCTGGGAGATGCGCAAGGTCAACGCCCATCGTCGAGCCGATATGGACAACCTGGTGATCTCCCGGGAAAACCGTGACGACGCCAGCAATCTTGCTGACTCGGCCCTGGCCGATTACCAACAGGCCCAGGCGCAACTGGAAGCCGCCGAACTCAATCTCAAACGCACTGAAGTGCGTGCGGCGGTAGACGGCTATGTCACCAACCTCAACGTGCATCGCGGCGACTACGCGCGCATCGGCGAGGCGAAAATGGCCGTGGTCGACATGAACTCGTTCTGGGTCTACGGCTTCTTCGAAGAAACCAAGCTGCCCCATGTGCGCGTGGGTGATAAGGCCGACATGCAACTGATGAGCGGCGAAGTACTCAAGGGCCACGTGGAAAGCATCTCGCGTGGCATCTACGACCGCGACAACCCGGAGAGCCGCGAGTTGATCGCCGATGTAAACCCGACCTTCAACTGGGTTCGCCTGGCGCAACGGGTGCCGGTGCGCATCCACATCGATGAAGTGCCGGAAGGGGTGCTGTTGGCGGCGGGGATCACGTGCACGGTGGTGGTGAAGCAGGACAATGGTGCATGACAGGTAGACCGGTTCGGTCTCGCAGGCATAAGACAGAGGTTCACTCCTTGCAAAACGTCTCATGCAGATGCCGCCAGATCACCCGGCCATCGGCGTGTTTTTCAAACACCACCGTGGAGCGACGATCCGAGTGCAGTCCGGTCGCATCGGTCTGCTGCTCGCGGTAACTCACGGTCGCGCCGCCGTCGTACAACGCAATGCCACACAACTCGCTGAGCTCGATGCGGAACCCGAGTTTCTTGCCGCCCGCCAGCGTGAACAATTCTTTCAGCGCGTCAAAATCCAGCACCCGACCGAGCGGCGAGACCATGGAGAACTGCGGCGAAAACCGTGTCAGCAGTTTTTCGAGTTCGGACGCGTCCCGCTCTTCGGCCAGCCATTGTTCGATGGCCACGTGGGCCTGGATCACTTCGTCGAAGTATTCGGTGTAGTCGGTCATGGAAGTCATTCCTGAAATTTTGCAGTGTCTGTTCTGACGCCATCGCGAGCAGGCTCACTCCTACAGGGAAACGCATTTCAATGTAGGAGTGAGCCTGCTCGCGATAGCGGCGACTCGGTTTCAGAGCTGCCCGCGCAACCCGAACCGCTTCATCAGCCCGGATTCGAGCAAACCCTTGGGTAACAAACTGGCCATCAGCGGCAATGCACGACTGCCATTGCCCAGGCGCACCAGTCGCGCAGGTTTGTTCTGCTGCACAGCCTTGAGCAATCCGGCGGCGAATTCACTGGCCGGGGTCGGTTTGTCCTGGGAAGCCCTGGCCCGGGCGCGAATGCCTTCGCGCAGCGGAAACCATGGCGATTGCTCACTGATCAGTTGCTCGGCTTCGTGCCCGGCATTCTTGGCAAAGCTGGAAGCGATGGCCCCCGGCTGGACTTCCATCACTCGCACGCCGAACGGCGCCAGTTCCATGCGCAAGGCATCGCTCAAGGCATGCACGGCGGCTTTCGAGGCGCAGTAGGCGCCGGCGAATGGCGTGACCAACACACCCGAAACGCTGCCGATATTCACGACCAATCCTTTGGTCCGGCGCAGCACAGGAAACATCGCGCGAGTGACGCCAACGACAGCGAACACATTAGTTTCGAACTGGCGCTGCATGGCCGGTACGCCGCCATCGAGCAGTGGTCCCATGGCACCATAACCCGCGTTGTTGATCAGCACGTCGAGACCACCGCGCTCCTGGTTGATGCGGTCGCTCAACTGCTCAAGGGCAACACCGTCGTTTACGTCAAGTTGCACAGCGGTAAATCCGGCAGCGCTCAGCATGGCGACATCTTCGACCTTGCGCGCACTGGCCCAGACTTCATAACCAGCGCCCTTGAACGCATCGGCAAGGGCACGGCCGATGCCACTGGAACAACCGGTAATCAACGCAACGGGCATGGCGCATTCCTTGTGCAAAAAGTGGGGGAGGGATCAGTCGGAAAAACTACCCTGCAACCGCTCGGCGCGAAACTCCAGGGTTTCCGGACGGTAGCCAGGACGCAATGGCGGCAGCGGCAAGCAATCTTCCCAGTTGCCACCGGCCTGCAATTCGCCGGGGCCACGATAGCGTGGGGCGGTGTATTGGTTGTCGGCCAGGTTCACCGTATCGCCCGGTGCATAAGCCGCGACCCGCCAGCGCAACTCCGTCAGCGGCACGTCATTGCCGTTGTTCAGGGTCAATTGCAATGGGCGGTCGGCGGGACATTGTTGTGGCGCGTAACTGATGCGCAACTCCAGGCGTTGCAGTTGCTTGAGTTCGCGGTGGTCCATCCAGATGACCCAGGTCGCGACGATGCCCAGCCCAGCGGCAGCCGCCAGTGATACGGGCAAGGCCTTGGCCGGATAGCGCAGCAACAGGACCAGCCAGGTGATAACCAGCAGGACGCCGATGAACATGACATGAAATCTCGGGAATAGAGAGGTCATCCTACCTAAGCGAAGGTGGGGTTGGCGATGGGCGATTCGGTGGTGTGCTGCCTGGCCTCATCGCGAGCTTGCTCGCGATGAGGCCAGGCAAGGCAATACAAAACCCAGTGCAAAAAAAGCCCCCGCCCAGCCTGCTGCGGATAGGGAACGCAGTAGGCTGGACGAGGGCTTCTTGTTTTACTGAACGTTACTGCGCGATAGTCTTCACCGCAACCCCACGCTCAATCGGCGTCGAGCGCCCGTAGATATCCTCAAACCGCTCGATATCGTCCTCACCCAGATAGCTCCCCGACTGCACCTCGATGATCTCCAACGGAATCTTCCCCGGGTTACGCAGGCGATGCACCGAAGCGATCGGAATATAGGTCGACTGGTTCTCGGTCAGCAGGAACACGTTTTCGTCACAGGTCACCTCGGCGGTGCCGCTGACGACGATCCAGTGTTCGGCGCGGTGGTGGTGCATCTGCAGCGACAGGCAAGCGCCCGGTTTGACCGAGATGTGCTTGACCTGGAAGCGCCCGCCCATGTCCACCGAGTCGTAGGAGCCCCACGGACGGTAGACCTCGCAGTGGTTCTGGGTTTCGCTGCGGCCTTGTTCGTTGAGGGTGTTGACCATCTGTTTCACGCCTTGGACCTTGTCCTTGTGGGCGATCATCATGGCGTCCTTGGTTTCGACCACGACGATGTTTTCCAGGCCGATCACCGACACCAGTTTGCCGTTGCCGTGGATCATGCAGTTTTTGCTGTCCTGGATCACCACGTCGCCTTTGGTGACGTTGCCGTTGGCGTCTTTTTTATTGACTTCCCACAACGACGACCAGCAGCCGACATCGCTCCAGCCAGCGGTCAGCGGCACGACGCAGGCGCGTTGGGTTTTTTCCATCACCGAGTAGTCGATGGAATTGTCCGGGCAGCAAGCGAAGGTGGCTTCGTCGAAGGTGATGGTGTCGGCATCCTGATGGCTGCGTTCCAGGGTCAGCAGGCAGGTGTCGTAGATGTCCGGATCGTGCTTCTTCAGCTCTTCGAGGAAGCGGCTGGCGCGGAACAGGAACATGCCGCTGTTCCAGAAGTAACCGCCGGACTGGACGAACTCGGTGGCGCGCTTCACGTCAGGTTTTTCGACGAAGTGCGAGACGCGGCTTACGCCTTCAGGCAGCAGCGAGTCGTTGGTCGACTTGATGTAGCCATAACCGGTTTCCGGCTTGGTGGCCGGCACGCCGAACAGCACCATTTCACCGTTTTCGGCGGCGACGGTGGCCAGGGCCAGGGCGCGTTGCAGGGCCTTCTGGTCTTCCAGCACGTGGTCGGCCGGCAGTACCAGCATCAGCTCGTCGCGACCTTCACTGACCAGCATCATCGCAGTCAGGGCCACGGCCGGCGCGGTGTTGCGACCGAACGGTTCCATCAGGATGCGTTGGGTTTCCAGTTTGCGCGCCGCTAATTGCTCGTTGACGATGAAGCGGTGGTCCTTGTTGCAGACCACGATTGGCGAGTCCATCCCTTCGAACACCAGGCGTTCGAGGGTTTGCTGGAACAGGGTGTGTTCGCCGGTCAGGGCCAGGAACTGTTTAGGGAATTGTTTGCGGGAAAGCGGCCAAAGACGTGAGCCACTACCACCTGACAAGATCACCGGAATCATGTTGTTACTCCTTGAATTTCGATTGGTTAGAGCTACTGCGTTCTGTCGTTTCACTCTTGTTTTTGTTCCGTGTCGCAGGGGTTGCGCTGCCTGTGTAGGAGCTGCCGAAGGCTGCGATCTTTTGGCGTATTCAATGACGCCGAGAATCAAAAGATCGCAGCCTGCGGCAGCTCCTACAGAGATCGACGTTACCTCTGCGGAAAAATCATTAGCGCGTCGACACCGGGCGTTTCACCCAGACCGGCGACAGGCTGCTGCCGCTGCCGGTGACGTACAGCACCGCGGCTTCACCGCGTTCCAGGGCGACCGGTTTTACGTCGCCGACTTTGGTTGCGCCGTCATACAGCGCCAGGCTGACCTTCACCGGGTTGATTTCACGTTCGCCACGGCCTTTGGCTGCCACGTTCGGGACCACGTCGGTCTTGCCATCTGCGGTCTTCAGGGTCAGCGCCTTGTCGCTGAGGTTTTGCATGCGTACCAGGGACTTCTGCTTGTTCTTGAACGGCGGCTCTTCGATCAGTTGCGGTGCGCCGCTGGCGTTGTTGACCAGGGTGTAATAGTGGTCGCCGGCCAATTTCACCGGCAGGCTCTGGCTACCGACCTTGGCGCTGTAGTCGCCGCCCGGCATGAAGCTGAAGTCACTGCTGGACAGTGGCGCGACGTCGCTCAGGTTGGTGCTGCCGACGGTGGCGCTGACTTCGGCGTTGCTGGCGTTGTAGATGCGCACGAAGGTCGAGCCTTTCGGTGCGGTCGGGCCGTACAGGGCGGCGTCGCCACCGGCGAAAGCCTGTACCGACAGCACGCTGAGGCCGGCAACCAGGGCAAAGCTTTTAGCGAGACGACGAGGAGTTGTAGTGAAAGTCATGGTGTACCTCTCTTTCAGTTTTGCGCCCGGTCGGGCGTCTCGGATTTGTTGATGTTGGCTACGTTTTGTTGGCGGGCGCCGGCTTGTTTAAGCTCTGCGACCCACTGCGGGTCGGCGTCGCCGATTTCGTTGTTCACGGGCAGATATCGTTCAGGGAACTCCCAGATCAGCACCTGTGGCGGGCTGTTCTTGAAGGCATCGCTTTTCAGGTAGCTGAGCATCGGCAGAATCGGGCCGTGGCCGTCTTCGGCGTAATTGACCACGTCGCTGTGCAGCGCCTGCTTGAGCGCGCCGACGAAGTTCCAGTTGGGGTTGGCGCTGTAGCTGGTGCCGATCAGGGCCACCGGCACTTCGGTGTTGGCGAACAGCGCGTCGTCGCCGGCGGGCCGATCTTCTGCCGCGACCGTATTGCGCTTCTGCAAGGTTTCTTGCTTGGGCATCAGGTTTTCGAACAGCGGGTCCAGTGGCAGGAACAGACGCAGGTCGCCCTTGTGGGTGACGGTTTCCGCAGGTTCGGTGACGAAGCGCTGCGGCTCGCCGCTCAGCGGATACTTGTCGGCGATGGTTTTGGCCAGACGGTTGGCAGCGATCTCGGCGCCTTGCGGCGTCCAGTGGGTGTCGGTGCGCAGGAACACTTGCTGACCATCCTGTTTGGCCTGTTGCAGCGGGCCGAGCAGGTCAGGGGCCGGAATCCGGTCGGCGGCCAGGCGCTGGTGGAAGTCCTTGTAGAGGTTGGCGTGGATGCTCGCCGGTTTCACTTCACCGAGGTGTTCCGGATACAGGCGCACCTTGGCCGGCACCACCGCCATCACCAGTTGCACGCCTTTCTCTTTCAGTGTCTGGCGCACGCCTTCGACCAGCGCGTAGTTGCCTTGCAGGTTCAACTCTTCGTTGACCACCGGGTGGAATTCTTCATCGCTGTACAACCACTGGTCGCGACCGAGCACCACGCCCGGACGACCTTCGTTGAACAGTTTGAAGTCCAGCGCGGCCCAGAGGTTGGTGCCCAGGCGCTTGATCGGGAACTCGTCGTCGTAGTGGGTTTCCACGGCCTTGGTCCAGCGACCGTTGAGCACCGTCGCATCGGCGTTGGTGCTGAAGCCGAAGAAGCTGCGCACCGACCACAGACCCAGCACCAGCAGGGTCACCAGGAACAGCACGATGTAGAAGATGCGTAATGAGCGGGTCATGGTCAGATCCCTCAGAACTGGAAGTAAAGGAACGGCGAGAAGCTTTGCGCCGAGAGTTTGAGAATCGAGGCGATGAACAGCAGCAGCACCAGCGCACGCATCACGTAGCGCGACCAGTCAGCGGTCCAGTAGGCCGGTTGCACCTGGGCTTCGACGCCGACGGTGTAGCCTGGCTGGTGGATGTTTGCCGGGTTATCCCCAGGCACGGCCTTGATCGTTCCCGGTGTCGCAGCGGCCGGGCCGTCGGCGTCGACGTTCACTGCAGGCTTGGTCTTCACCGGAGGCTGATTGGTGTAGAAATCGCGCAGGCCGAAGAACGCCAGGGTCACGTAAGCCACGATCAGCGTTGCCACTTGCAGGCCGGTGAGGCTGGCCTGGTTGAGTTCCGACAGCGACCAGTCACCGAAGCTGAACATCGCGCCGTACATGCGCCCGGCGACGTGCAGGTTTTCCGCGCGGAAGATCACCCAGCCCATCACCACCAGCAGGAAGGTCATCACCCAGCGGATCGGGTTGAAGCTGCGTGGAGAAGTATTCAGGCCGATGGCTTTTTCAATCGCCAGCCACATGCCGTGCCACGCACCCCAGACGATGTAGGTGATGTTCGCGCCGTGCCACAGACCACCGAGCAGCATGGTCAGGAACAGGTTGCGATAGGTCATCAGCGTACCTTTGCGGTTGCCGCCGAGGGTGATGTACAGGTAGTCACGCAGCCAGGTCGACAGGCTGATGTGCCAGCGCCGCCAGAACTCGGTGATCGACTGGCTGACGTAAGGCTGCTTGAAGTTTTCCATGAAGCGAAAACCCATCATCAAGCCCAGGCCGATGGCCATGTCGCTGTAACCGGAGAAGTCGAAATACAGCTGCGCGGTGTACGCCAGCGCGCCGAGCCAGGCATCGCCCGTGGTCGGATTTTGCAGGGCGAAGCAGTGGTCGGCCACCACCGCCAGGGTATCGGCGATGAAGACTTTCTTGATGAAACCCTGCATGAACCGCGTGCAGCCCTCGGAGAACTTGTCGAGGGTGTGGGTGCGGTTGTTGAACTGGTCGGCCAGGTCGCGGAAACGCAACACGGGGCCGGCGATCAGGTGCGGGAAGATCGCCACGAACGCCGCGAAGTCGATCAGGTTGCGGGTCGCCGGGGTGTCGCCACGGTAGACGTCGATGATGTAGCTGATGGACTCGAAGATGTAGAACGAGATCCCGATCGGCAACAGCACGTGGGTCAGGATGAATGGCGAAAGACCCACCGACGTCATCATCGCGTTGATGCTGTCGACGCCGAAGTTGGCGTACTTGAAGTAGCCGAGGATGCACAGGTCGACGGCCACGCCGAGCAGCAGCCAGCGCTGCGCCGGTTTGGTCCTGACCCCGGCGGCACCGACTTTCAGGCCGATCCAGTAGTTCCACAGCGTAACCGCCGCGAACAGTGCGAGGAAGTCCACACGCCACCAGGCGTAGAACACGTAGCTGGCAATCAGCAGCAGCAAATTGCGATAGCGTTGCCCGCTCAGGTAGTACAAGCCGAGAAAGATCGGCAAGAACAAAAACAGGAACACGTTGGACGAAAAAACCATCCCGATCTCTCCTTGTTTGAACCAACAGTCAAGGGCCAACGGCCCCCCCAAACCCCCCACAGAAATCCGGGGGGTAACTCACAAAACTCACTTTCGACATCGACCCTGTGGGAGCGAGCTTGCTCGCGATGACGGAGTGTCAGTCGACATCGATGTTGAATGTCAGACCGCTATCGCGAGCAAGCTCGCTCCCACAGGTTTTGTGTCTGTATTCAAGAACCCTTGCTGCCTTTCTCGTTTGCCGGGTCGTAGACCTTGGTCAGGTCACCGCCGAGGCGGAAGGTCTTGAACGGTTGCATCTTGTGCTTCTTCGCCAGCACCTCCGGCGAGCAGGTGTAGAGCGAGCAGAACGGTTCGAGCCAGGCGAATTTCATGTCCTCCTTCAGGTCGGTCATGTCCTGTTCCTTGCCGTTCTTTTTCTCGAACTGGTCCGGGTCTTTCACCCCGGACAACACCCGGTCACCCAGGCGTTTGAGCGCGCCGTTGTTTTCCTGGCGCAGATCCACACCGTTGACCTGGGCGAAACTGGCGATCATCGCCAGCGGCGGCAGGGCGTAGTTGTGGTAGGCCAGCGCCCGTTGCTGGCGCTTGAGTTCGTTGGGCAGGTAGCCGTCGGCGTCGACCTGGCTGGCGCCGACCTTGTATTCCTTAACCGCCCAGTCGAACAGGTCGCGGCGGTTGGTGGCGACGGAAGTGGCCATCACCGACCAGGCGGCCCAGTACGAGTGGTTGTTGGTCTGGTCGAGCGGCAGGTTGTCCCAGTCGCTGACCACCTGGTCGGCCATCTTGCTGAACCAGGCTTCGATCAACTGCGCTTGCTGTTGATGGGTGGCCAGTGGGTGGGAGTCGGAAAACTTCAGGCGGATATACGCCGAAGCCATGCTGCCCAAGGCCCATTTGCGCATCGACTTGCCGGTGTGGTTGAAGTCCTTGGACATCAGCGCGTCAGCCTGGGCCCAGGCCGTCAGCCAGCTCAGTGTGCATTCCAGCTGTTCCGGACGACCGTCACGCATGAACTGCATCACGCGCTTGCTGGTGCCGCGCTCGATCTTGGTGATGTCGGCAGTACTTTCGCGGAAGGCTTTTTCCGACTGCACGTTCAGGGTCGCGCGGGACTTGTCCGAACCTTCGTACTTGCTGCGAAATTGCAACGAGCCGGTGTACGGCGTCGGCATCGCATCGCAGCCTTCGCTCTTGTCGCCCGTCTTGAATTTATCCACAGGCGCAAAATAGCCCTGGGGCGGACGCAGTGGCGCAGCCGCTTGTGTGGCCCCGGCGAACATCGCCAGGCTCAAGAGCGTCGGTGCCAACAGAGTTGAAAATTTCGGATAGCGCATAGCAGACCTCATTGCCCGACCGAAGCAGTACGCTGTTCGGCGCCCGGGAACACGTTGCGTTTGCAGATTTTCGCTTCGACTTTCTGAGGCGCGGCTCCGGCTTCGGGGCCCTGGACTTCAACGGCCAGCAGGTTCTGCGAGGCCCAGTCTTCGTCCGTGCGCAACTCGAAAGCGAAACGCCCGTCAGTCTCGGAGGTTTCCGGTTTGTCGATCTTGATGTCCTCGTGGCGGCCGTTCATGTACCAGAGGGTGGCTTGCAGGGTTTTCACCGAGGTGTCGGCGAAACGGATGTCGACCTGGTGGCTACCGTTGCGCAGGTCCATGTTCTTGCTGTTGACCATCAATTCGTTTTTGCCCGGCTTGAGCGTGGCGCTACCGGACATCTGTGCATCCTTGCCTTCGCAACCGTTGTCCAGCAGCGCCATCATCTGGCGGTAGATGGTTTCCTGGTCGAGGCGGTACAGCGGCGAGAATTCCCAGATGAGAATCTTCGGCGGGTTCTTCTGGAATTCGTCGCTGCCCAGGTACTGCAGCATCGAACCTTCCAGGCCACCGCCGGGGAACGCCACGTTGAGAATGTCGGCGCCGATGGCCTCTTCGAGGAAACCGGCGAAGTTGTAGTTCTTGCCGCTGTGGGAGGTACCCACGAGGGTGATCTGCGGGTTGCCGGAATCGCCGAACAGATCGCCATCGCCCGCTTCGCCCTTCGGTTCGGTGGTGAACTGATCCATGTACTGGATCGCGTAGCTGGTGCCACAGAGTTGACCGGCCATGTTGTGCAAGGTTCCGGTCTTGCCCATGCGACCTGACTTTTTGGTCTCGAATTCGCGCTTGGGAATGTCGGCGAATTCAGGCAGCTGCTTGACCTTCTCGGCGACGATTTTCGCCGTGCGCTGGGCGCCGTACGGGGTCCAGTGCTGGTCGCCACGGAAGTAGAAATCGTGGGCGGGCAGGGTGTCGGGCAACGACTCGTTGGTCAGCGGCGACAGGTCCGGGACCACGTAGCCCATCTGCGCAAAACGACCGAGCATGGACTTGTAGTTTCTCAGCGCCTTGTCGAAGTCGAAGCTGGCCTTCTCAGCCGGGTTGAGCTTGTTGCGGTTCACCAGGCCACGAGTCGGCTGGTACACGACAACCAGTTCAACGCCTTTGCTCTTGAACGCATCGTGCAGTTGTTTCATGCGTTTGTAGCCGGCGGGCGTGGTGTCGAATTCGGTGCGCAAGTCTTCTTGCGTACGGAACAACCAGTCACCCTGGGCCTGTACCAGCGTGGTGAAGTTCTGCTGGTAACGGGTGGTGTAGTTCTTCGCATCGTGGGCGGCCGGGCACAGGCTGCAGCACGGTTCCGCAGTGAAGCTGGGTGCTTTGACCTCATCGGCGCGAACACCACCGCTGGCCGCGAGAATGCCGGCGGTCAGGGCCGACAGGCTGAGTAATTTGATCAAGTGTGGGTGCATAAGATTATCCTCAGTCCCGCATTTCGGTCTGGCGTTCGACAGGGTCGATCAGCACGGCTTTCTGCTGGCGTACCAGCAGGTCGAGAATTTCATCCTGACGATCGCCAAGGATGCCGGTGAAGCTGATGCCGCTGGATTTGGTCGGTGCGAGCATCGACACGCGATACAGCTCGACACTCAGCGGCGAGTCGATGGACAGCGGGCCGCTGCCGTTGGCCGCCAGTTCACCACCGACCACGATCAGCGACACCTGGGCGTCGAACGGGTCGAGCTTGATGTCACGGTCGGTGTTGCTCAGGTCCTTGATGTGCCCGTAGACGCCGGTCAGACCGTTGGCCATGGCGACGTTTTCGTACAGGCGAATGTTCACGCTGTTACGAATGCGGATGCCGTGGCGCTTGTTGCTCAGCACGCGGTTGCCCCACAACAGGTTATCGGCACTCTCGTAGAGGGTGATGCCGTCGGTGTGGTTCTGGTAGATCTCGTTGTGGGCAATCAGGTTGTTCACGCTGTTACGGTCGATCACCAGCCCCGAGAGGTGGTTGTCGTAGCTGCGGTTGTTGAAGATGAAGCTGTCGTTGACCTCACGGGAAATAATGATCCCGTGCTTCTTCTTCGTTCCGTACACCGTGTTGTCGGCAATGATCAGACCGTGGGAACGGTCGTGCGGGTCAATGCCGTAGACGATGTTGTCTTTGTAGGTGTTGCCCTTGACCACGAAGTCGCGGGTTTCATAGCAATAGAAGCCGTACCACATGTCCGAGAATTCGGAGCCGACGATCCAGCCGGTCGGCTCAGGACGCTTGAGCACCTTGGCCATGTTCGGCGTGTACTGGGAAATACTTACGCCGTAGGACTTACTGTTGGCGTAGCCGAAGCTGGCGATCTTGCTGTTGGCGATGTAGGTCTCGGTGCCACCCCAGGACAGCAGGAACGGACGGAATTCCTTCGGCGAGTTGAACGTCGCCGGGCCGTTGTCCTTCTCGCGCCAGCCAGTGATTCTGGTATCGCGAACGAACAGTTGGCCGTCGTTGACCAGGAACGCACCAGCCTCCTGGGACAGGCGCAGTTCCTGGGTCTGCTTGTCGATTTCCAGGATGCCGTGACGACCGACCACGATCGGCAAGCGGGAGAGGAACACACCTGGCGAGGTTTCGCTGAAGTACTGCTTGGGGACCTTTTTCGCCAGGTCCTTGAGGTTCATGTAGCCATCGTCGACGAAGATCGCCTGGGGGATGCCGTGCTGACGCACCACCCACTCGGCCATCTTGTTGTCGCCACCGATGAAGTCCTTCAGGGCGTCTTCCTGCATCATCCGGCGCAGGCTGATCTTGCCCGGTTTGCTGCGCACGATCTTCGCGGCGATGGCTTCGGCTGTGTAGCCGGAAACGTCCGGCAGTTTCGGCGTGGCCAGTTCCAGCGGCGCGGTCGGTGCGCTGCTGACGGTGTAGGTCTTGGCCTGTTGCAGTTCCTTGGCCGTGGTTACCGGCTTCGCCGGTTCCACATTGGCGAAGGCAGTCGCGCTGGCCAGCAGCATCGCGCCGGCCAACAGGCTGATCGAGCCTTTTCGGGCTGGATGATTCATCTGGGAGACTCCCTTCGCAATGTGCATCAGAAGCGCCAGATCACGTCGATGAACGCGCGGTGCATGTACGAATCGACTTCCTTGCCGTACGCATCGCCTGGCTTGAACACGCCACCACGGAAGCGCACCAGGGCCGAAGGCTCGTCGATCGACTGGCTCAACGCCGCCGGCAACAGGCCTTGCTTGAAGTACTTGGTGACCACCAGGTCCATCTCCTGACCGAGGTCTTTCTCGCCATCGTTCAGCGGCAGGGACGTGGTGGAAAGAATTGCGCCGGTGGCATCGTCGGTGTTGTTTTCGACGGCGTTGATGCCATTGCTGCCGACCGGTTTGTTGCCGTCGACGCGCCAGAATTTGTGGTAGATCAGGCTGGCGTCGTATTCGTCGTTGAGCATCCACGAACCGAACAAAGTCGCGGTCTGCATGTTTTGCATTTCGCCACGGAAGGCTTCGCCGAAACGGTGAACCCGCGAGCGCGTACCGGTGTAGTTCGAGCGGTTGCTTTCCAAGCCGTTCTGTTCGTACTCGGCGCTGGCGCGGGCATAGGCGGCACCGACTTGCCATTGCGGATCGAGGCGCAGACGCACACCCAGGTCCGTGGCCCAGCCATTAACGTTGCCGCTGGATTTGGCTTGTGCCGGAGCGGTGCCATCAGCGTTCAGCGGGTTGACGATGTCGCGGTCGCCGCTCATGCCGGTGATGCTGCCCCAGTAATTGACTGTGTTGGTGTTGCGCCAGTTGTAGGCGTCGCTGTCGGCGGTGAGGCCGAGCCAGCTGATGTCGCCGTTCTGTTTCTTGTCCAGCGAATCCGCCGGCACACCTGGCTCCGGGAAGTCGAGCTTGCCGTTGTCGTGGGTGTGATGACCGCGAATGCCGACCCAGTTGCCCGGTGTCCACTGATACGACGCATCGGCGTAGGCGTGCAGGCGATCCTTGTCTTTCGGGGCGAGTTCCGTGAGGTCGGTGCGGTACTCGCTGAAACGTTCGGCGATCCCGACGTTGGCGCGCAACAGGGTTGTGTCGAACGTCCAGTTCAGGGCTTCGATGTTGGTGTCGCGCCATTGGCCGTCGGCGTTGTGCAGGCGTTGGCGACCGAGCTTCAACTGCTCGCCCGGATACGGAGTGAGTCCGCTGTAGCCGACCCAGAACTCGCGCATGGCCAGGTAGTTTTTCTTGGTCTTGCGATCACCGTTGTCGGTGGGCGTGGTGCCATCGCTGGCGGTCCCTTGCAAGGTGTCCGTCTCGATGATGTCGGTGGCAGTCACGGCTTGCCCCATGGCATAGGCGCTCCACGCGCCGCTTTCGCCATAGATCCATGGACGCAAGTCAAGGCCGACGCCGTTGACGTCGCCACCGCTCTTGGTACCGAGGTCACTGTCGTCTTCGGATTGGCCGGTAACCTTCACCTCGAGGCCAAAGTTCTTGGTCTCAGTCATCGCAGCGAGCGTCGGGCAAGACCAGATCAGCGCGAATGTCAGGCCGATGCCGGCCTTCATGAATGGATTCAACTTCATTGGGATTCCTCGCTGACTTCTTCTTGCAGGGTGTGCAGTTCCGGCGTGTTCGGGCTCAGGGCACCGCGCACGGCCTGTTCTTGTTTCAACAGGCGTTGGGCTTCGGCCAACCGGTCGGGCGGCAATTGCGTTTGGATTGTTTGCGCAAGCTCGGTGGCTTGCGGAGTGTTCTGGGCCAGGGCCAGTTGGCTGAAGACGTAGGCGTTCAGCGGATCAGGCTTGGTGCCCTTGCCCTGGGAAAACAGTTGGGCGATGGCAAAGTCGGCGCTGTTCTGGCCGTTGCGCGCAGCGGTCAACAGGTGGTCGAGGGCTTTCTGCGGATAGACCTTGCCCAGGTAGCCACGGCGATAGATCTGACCGAGGTAGTAATCGGCAGCGACTTCGCGGCCGACGGCTTTCTGGAAATGCTCTTCGGCGACCTTGGCGTCAGCCGGCACCAGTTTGCCTTCGAAGTAGAGCTTGCCCAGCAACAGTTCGGCGCGGGGCTGGTCGGCGGCGCGGCCGTTGTCCAGGTACTTCATCATCTGGTCGACGTCGCCCAGTTCGGGGAAGTCGTAGAGCAGTTGCGCGAGGCTGACCCACGACGCCGGGTAGGCCGGTGCGATCGGTTCGAGCAGCGACTGTGCGGTTTTCTCGTCGGTCTTGCCCAGGGACGCATCGGCGAGCACACGGGCAACGCTGTCGACGCGCTGCGCCGAAACGCTGCCGCGGGCATGCGCCGCTTGCATCTGCTTGATCAGCTCGGCCTGTTGCTCGGGCTTGGCCTGTTTCTGATAGACCGTGGCCAGCTCGACGTAGCAGATGTCGCTGGTGTTGAGTGCGGCCTTGCAGATTTTTTCCACGTCATCCAGATGCTGGTCGTAGGTGCCCTGGGTGCGATAGAGCAGCACCTGCGCCAGACCGGCTTCCGGTTTGTTCTCGGCACGCCATTGGCTGATCTGCTGTTGGGCATTCACGTTGGGAAAGCTGTGCGGGTATTGCAGGTACAGCATCGCCAACGGGATCAACGTGTTGCCTTCACCCGCGGCGGCGGCTTTTTTCAACAGGGTTTCGGCTTCGTGTTGTTCCGCTTCGGTGGAACCTGGCTTGGCCACCAGCAGACGACCGAGGCGTGCCTGGGCGCGCGGCGAAACGCTGGCCGCGGCGCGGTAAGTCGCCTCGGCCTGTTTCATCTGCGCCGGGTCGCGACTGTCGACCTGGATATCGGCCAGGCCGACCTGCGCTTCGCTGTAGCCCAGGTCTGCCAGTTGCCGGTAGTTCTGCGCGGCGGTGGCGGTATCGCCACGTTTGAGTGCTTCGTTGGCCAGGCGCTGGTCGGGCAGGCCGGCGCAACCGCTGAGGCTGACCGCCAGGGCTAGCGAACAGAACGCAAATCCCATGTGGGAGCGAGCTTGCTCGCGATGCGGCTGGCTCGGTGCATCAGACAGACCGCGTCGATCCCATCGCGAGCAAGCTCGCTCCCACAGGGTCGGCGGCGTGTTGAGGGTTGGAGTAGTCACAGGCATGTCCTCGACTTAAAGACCGACAGCCATGGCTTTGTCGATCAGCCAGTTCAGGTTCGGGCCACGGTCGCTATTGACTTCCACCGGGCGGCCGGCGAGGGAGCTGTCCAGGGTTTCGTCCGGCTGGATCAGCACGCGGATGTCCGAAGACAGATCGGCGCTTTTCAGGCTGGTGCTGCTGACGATCTTGCCGGTGCGGCTCTTGTCCTCGCCGGCGATCTGGAAGCGCACCGAAGTACCCGGGCGCACGTCGCCGAACTGGCGATAGGAGAAGCGCGCTTCAACATTGGCTTCGCTGTTGCGCGGCACCAGTTGGAAGATCACGTCGCCCTTGCTGGCGTACTGACCGTTGGCGACCATTTGCTGGGCCACGGTGCAGTCGCAAGGCGAGGTCAGGGTGCCGGTCATCTGCTTGCCGAACAGTTCTGCAACCTTGGCCGGTTGCAGTTGGTCTTCGTCCAGATGGCCCTTGAGCACGTCGAGCATGCTGGTGCTAAAGGTCGCCAGTGGTGCGCCCTTGGCGGCCACGCCGTCGGCTTTCACCAGGCTCTGCACGGTGCCGTCGCGGGGCATGGTGATGTTCACGCCCGGCACGCTGACCAGACCGGCCTGGGCGTGGCTGACGAAGTACATGCCGTACACCGATTTGAAAACAAAGCCGAATGCAGCCAGGCCGACAACGAAGATCCCCAGGCTGAAGGTCACGGCTTTCATGCGGCCGAGCGCGGACATGCCGTGGCCGCCGTCCTTCATCTTGCGCGCCTTGGTGAAGTTGTCGCGCTGCAGGGTCGCCAGCATTTCACCCACGCTGACAATGTCGCCAGCCAGGTGCGAAGTGATCAGGTGGCGCAGGGTCGAGATGTCCCGTTGTTCCAGGTTCTGGAACTGGCAGCCGGCGCGTCCGGTCTCGCGATCGAAGGAGCGGACCTGCAACTCGACGTCGATGGCCAGGCCGAGATTGTCGATGAGGAATTGCAGGCGGGCCTTGTACACGTCACCGATCTTCAGCGGCAATTGACCGGCGTTGAATGCCAGGCCACCGGCGGACAGGTCGATCACCCGGGCTTCGACCGGCGTCCGGTCAGGGCCGAAGAAACGCAACTTGGCCGGGATTTTCACTCGGGCGTGTTGGCGCTGGGCTTCGGATTCGTGCACTACGTTGGCGTTGACGGCGGTATTCATAGGGGGCGTTTTCCTAGTTAATTCAGGCGAGTTCGGTCAGACCATCAACAGCAGCACGGCGACAAAAATGCTGCCGGCAGAGAAGGTCATGGTCCGAGACGACCAGGTGTTGAACCAACGTTGAAAGCTGGCGAGATCACGGGTCAGAGAGGTGGGTTGGCGAGTCCAGGACTGTTTGTCGAGGCGGAAGAACACGTAGATCTTCACCAGCGCGCCGACGATCTGGTTGTAATAGAGAATCGCCGGGTAGGCCGGGCCGATCCGGTGTCCGGAGCACGACAGCAACAAGGTCAGGATGAACCGGGTAATGCCGATCCACAGCAGGTACACCAGGATGAACGCGGTGCCGTACTTGAAGCTGGCGATCAACGCCACGGTCAGGCCCAGCAGCGAGGTCCACATCGACACGCGCTGGTCGAACAGCACCACCGAAGTGAACACACCGAGGCGTTTGATCCCCAGGCCCAGGGCACGGGAGTTCTGCCGCAGGTTGTTGCCGTACCAGCGGAACATCAGTTTGCGGCTGGCCTTGATGAAGCTCTTTTCCGGCGGGTGTTCAACGGTGTTGATCGCCGCGTCGGGCACGTAGAACGTGTCGTAGCCCAGGCGCATCAGGCTGAACCAGCTCGACTTGTCATCGCCGGTAAGGAACTTGAAGCGACCCAGGCGCCAGTGTTGCAGCGAGTCGCTTTCCACGTCGGCGATGAAGTCCGGGTTGGTGACCACGGTGGCGCGGAACACCGACATGCGGCCGGTCATGGTCAGCACGCGCTTGGACAAGGCCATCGAGCACATGTTGATGTGGCGCTGGGCGAAACGCAGTTTGTGCCATTCGCTCATGATGTAGCCGCCGCGCACTTCGCAGAACTCGTTGGTGGTCAGGCCGCCGACGTTGCCGAACAGCTGGAACCACGGCACGGTCTTGAGCACCACGCCTTCAGCCAGCACGGTGTCGCCATCGATCACCGCGACCACGGCGCGATCATCCGGCAGGTGCCGGGAGATGGCGCGGAAGCCGTAGGCCAGGCCATCGCGTTTGCCGGTGCCGGGAATGCGCACGAAATCGAGCTTGACCCGGGACGGCGGATTCATCCGGTTCCACAGGCTTTTGACCAGCAGCTCATCGGACATTTCCACGATGGAGCAGACCACGGTGGTCGGCAGGCCGCAGTCAATGGCTTCGCGGATTACCGAGCTGTAGACCTGCGCAGTGGTCAGGGCATCGATACGGAAACTGGTGACCATCAGGAACACGTGGGACGGGTCAGCCGCTTTGCCCAGCTTGCGCACTTTACGCCGCAGGTACGGGTAGACGATGTACAGAAAAATCATGCCGCGCACAAAGTGCGTGGCACCCATCGAGTAGCGCCAGATACCCACGGCGCCAATCAGGAAAATGAAGTCCTTCGACTCGGAGTCGAACGTGGACACGGGCAACGCCATGGCGAGGCCCATCAGTAAACTCAGGTAGAACAGCCAACCGGCGGCCTGGAGTAGGCCGTGTTTTAGCCTGTGCATAATCTGCATCCGTCTCGATCTCGGGCGAGCCTTTGGGGTGGCCCGATGGGGTTAAGGCAGGCCTGTGAAAACTGGCGGCACCCGCTCTGGATGACGCCAGAATCCCTGTAGGAGCTGGCGAAGCCTGCGATCTTTTGATCTTCAGCAATCACGCCGGCGCCAAAAGATCGCAGCCTGCGGCAGCTCCTACAGATACCGCGTTACCAGCAGATACCTTCAGTCCGGCCAGTCACGCTGGTGGCCTTGGACATGAAACCGACCAGGTCGATCACTTGCTTGCCGTGTGGAACGTCCTGCACCAGAGCGCGGAACTTCTCGTCGCGGTTGCCGAGGATGATCACGTCGGAGTTGTTGATCACCGCGTCGAAATCGGAGTTGAGCAAGGACGAGACGTGAGGGATCTTCGACTCGATGTAGTCCTTGTTCGCACCGTGAACACGGGCGTATTCGACGTTGCTGTCGTAGATACTCAGGTCATAGCCCTTGCCGATCAGCATTTCCGCCAGGTCGACCAGCGGGCTTTCGCGCAGGTCGTCGGTACCGGCCTTGAAGCTCAAGCCCAGCAGGGCGACTTTGCGTTTGTCGTGGCTGGAAACGATGTCGAAAGCGTTCTGCACCTGGGATTCGTTGCTGCGCATCAGTGAGTTGAGCAACGGGGCTTCCACGTCCAGGGAACCGGCGCGGTAGGTCAGGGCACGCACGTCTTTTGGCAGGCACGAGCCGCCGAAGGCGAAGCCTGGGCGCATGTAGTACTGGGACAGGTTGAGGGTCTTGTCCTGGCAGACCACGTCCATCACTTCGCGACCGTCGACGCCGACCGCCTTGGCGATGTTGCCGATTTCGTTGGCGAAGGTGACCTTGGTGGCGTGCCACACGTTGCAGGTGTACTTGATCATCTCGGCGACGGCGATGTCCTTGCGGATGATCGGTGCGTCGAGCTCTTCGTACAGCGATTGCAGAACGTCGCCGGAAGCCTTGTCGAATTCGCCGATGACGGTCATTGGCGGCTGGTCGTAGTCGGCGATGGCGGTGCTTTCGCGCAGGAACTCAGGGTTCACGGCCACGCCGAAATCAACGCCGGCTTTCTTGCCGGAGCAGTCTTCGAGAATCGGGATGACCACGTTGGCCACGGTACCCGGCAGCACGGTGCTGCGCACGACGATGGTGTGGCGGGTGGTCTTGTCACGCAGGACAAAACCGATTTCGCGGCACACTGCCTCGATGTAGTTCAGTTCCAGATCACCGTTCTTTTTGCTCGGCGTGCCCACGCAGATCATCGACAGGTCGGTGTCGCGAATCGCCTCGGCGAAGTTGGTGGTACCACGCAGGCGACCGGTCTGGATGCCCTGGGCCAGAAGTTCACCAAGGCCCGGTTCAACAATCGGCGATTTGCCGGCATTAATCATATCGATCTTGTCTTTGGCCACATCGACGCCAACGACGTCATGGCCCCGTGCAGACAGGCAACCGGCACATACTGCGCCGACGTAACCCAAACCAAAAATGCTGATGCGCATCGCAATTACCTCTCTGTTATCAAGCCTGTATACATCAAGCCATTAGATGGCCGGAGTTAATGGTGTTCAGCGTGTTTTAGTGCACTCGCAAGTGTGCCTTACAGGCACAGCAATGCCGTGTGCTGGCATATAAGTTACGAGTGTCTAAATAAATGCACTCAAGGTGTGCGCAACTAGGCCTTGTTGTTATGATTTGCCCTGTTATGCAGCCGATCCTCCTGTCGGAAGGATGCAGGTGCAACGGCCTTGCACGCTTGATGTCAGGCCGAAAGCCCGTGGATCAAGCGGTTGGGTGCTCGGGTGAGCACGTTTATAGGGGCGCTGCCGTGGCCTTGTAGGGGATAGTCATACCGCGTTATCTCCTGTCCGATTGCTGTTGTCCAAATCAGTGATTAGTCAGCGCAAGTTAGTGTTTCAACTTCGCTACGTGAATCGCTTATCTGCGTAAGTTATCTCGTACACGCTCGGCGAGAATCGTTACCGGTGGTATGAGCGGCGCGTTTGGACATAGTTCCAGTCCGCTCATCGTGAAATCTGAAATTTCTTGAAATATTGAGAAAGGTGGCACTGCTCTCAAACTGATAGCACTTGCCGTTTCGCCCTTTATATATAGGCGGATCATTGGGCGGGATATTTTTTTGCCACTACTGTTAAAAAAAGTCAGTGCCACTACGCAAAAAAAAGATCGAAGTCGAGTGAAACTAAAGTTAGAAAATTGGGCGATGTATTTTTGGCGCCATAAATATGGCGAAAAGGCGGGGAAGGTTGAAGTGAGTCAAGGGTCGGCGCACGAGAGTTGTGGAGGTCGTGCGCCGACTGGGTGCATCACTCTGGTGCGTGATCGCGCAGAAACACCAGATTGTCCGGTTTGGATTGTTCGGTGCTGTAGCGATAGCCTTGAACGTCGAACTGCTTGAGGGTGGCCGGGTCGTTGATGCGTTCTTCGATGACGAAGCGGCTCATCAAGCCGCGAGCCTTTTTCGCGTAGAAGCTGATGATTTTGTACTGGCCGTTCTTCAGGTCCTTGAATTCGGTATTGATGATGCGCGCGTTCAAGGCGTTGCGCTTGACCGCCGAGAAGTACTCGTTGGACGCCAGGTTGAGCAGCACGTCATCGCCTTGATCGACCAGGGCTTCGTTCAGCCATTCGCTGATGCGCGTGCCCCAGAAGGCATACAAATCCTTGCCCCGGGCGTTGGCCAGCCTGGTGCCCATTTCCAGGCGGTAGGGTTGCATCAGGTCCAGCGGACGCAGCAGGCCATAGAGACCCGAGAGCATGCGCAAGTGTTTTTGGGCGTAGTCGAAATCGGCTTCGCTGAGGGTTTGCGCATTCATGCCGGTGTAAACGTCGCCCTTGAACGCCAATAGAGCTTGCTTGGCGTTTTCCGGGGTGAACGCGGGGGTCCAGCTGCCGAAGCGCGCGGCGTTGAGCCCGCCAATCTTGTCGGAGACGTGCATCAACTCGCTGATCTGCGCCGGGGACAGCTCACGCAATTGCAGGATCAACTCCTGGGAGTGGTCGAGGTACTGCGGCTGGGTGAAGCGCTGGGTCGCCGGCGGTGTTTCATAGTCGAGGGTCTTGGCGGGTGAAATCACCATCAGCATGAAGTCGTCTCCTTTAATCGTGGCGGCGATTCTAGGGGGTTGTCGGTGTTGACTCCAGCTATCGCGTCCATAGGTGATGGCCGGTGGCTTGCATCAAACCCTGTGGGAGCGAGCTTGCTCGCGATGACGGTGTGTCAGCTGACATCATTGTTGAATGCCAGATCGCTATCGCGAGCAAGCTCGCTCCCACAGTGATTCAGTGATGCTGCGGGAGTCGAGTCTGGATCAGCTATAGTGCCGCGCGGGTTTTGTTATGGAGACATCCCATTGCGTATCGCTTTTCTCATCTCGATCTGGCTACTGAGCTTCGGCGCCATCGCGGCACCAAGCGATGTGGCGACGCTCGATCGCAGCACCTGGCCGGAAAAGCTCGGTAACCCGACGCTGTTCGACGTGGCGTCGAGGGCAGAAATCCTCATGTTTTCCAGTGTCCTGTTGGCCAGCGAGTCGCTGGATGAACCCGCCCTGGCCCAGCGCCTGGGCTTGCGCACGATCAATCTGGAGTCGGTCAACCGGGTTCGCCAGCGTCTGTGGCAACGGCTGCTGGCCAACTACAACTTCGCTCAACAGAGTTGCGACCAGGATGCCTCCTTCTGTTTCCTGGTCGAAGACATGCCCACCTTGCGCGAGCAGGCTGCCAAATTCCAGGTCGGCGCAGACAGCTACTACATCAAGTGGGCCGAGCCGAGCCGTGTGTTCCACACCCAGTACCTGGACGAGCAGTTGCGCAAGGCCGCGCTGTTCCCGCAAACCAGCAGCGAAGTCGATCGTTTCGGCGACTATGAGCGCAGCGGCGACGAGATGCATGACCGGCTGTTTCTGCTGACTTTCGACAGCGCTGCCAATGCCGTGCCGGATAACACCGCCTGGGTCACCGAGTACCTGCGCAAGTCGAACCTGAGCGGGACATTCTTCGTCCTCGGCAAGGACATCCAGGCCCGTTTGGCCGAGCATTCGGTGAGTAACCTGCAAGCGACCTACTCGACCCAGTGCATCGGCGTACAAGGCTGGGAGTTCCGTTCCCACAGCCACTGGCAGGACTGGCAGGACTCGGTGCGCCGCAGTGCCGAACTGGTCAAAAGCAAGCTGCCGGAGAACTACGTGCCACTGTTCCGTCCGCCCGATGGCCAGCGCCGTTCCGATGCCGAAGGCTTCTTCAAGGCTCAGGGGCTGCAGGTAGCGCTGTGGGACATCGATGCCCTGGACGGCGCCGGCAAACTCAAGGGCAACCCGAGTGCGCAACGGGTGCTGACCCTGATGCTGCTCTGGCGGCACGGGGTGATCAATTTCAATGTGAAGCAGGATGGGGTGAAAACGGCGTTGCCGTGGCTGGTCACGCAAACGGCGCCTGTCGGAATCGGCTGGGAAGATTGCCAGGATGCGTTTCGCTGAAAACGACAAAACCCCGTAAACATTGGGTTTATGGCGATTTTGGAAGGGGATTCGCTGCAGGTTGACTTCCGACTGTAAACGGGTGATGGCAGTCCGCCAAGTGTTATTGGTCAATCTGCAAAATAAACTTCAAAAAAGCGTCAAAGTACTTTTTTCTGTCACACGTTTTGGAGTATTACGAAGACAGACCGCCGAAACCTGCAACACAGGTGGCGTCTTCCAAGACCCCGCATGTATGCAGAACACTTGAGTCCCCGCAGGTGTACTCGGCAGTCACTTCGAGGCGCAGCACTGTCAAGGTATTGCGTCGACTGGCTCCCACAAAGGTGACCGAGTATGGATGATCACGGACGTAGCTCTTCTTCCAACCAGCCAATCCTTTATGTACTCGATACCAACGTATTGATTCACGATCCAAACGCGCTGCTTAACTTCGAAGAACACCACGTCGCGATCCCGATGACCGTGCTTGAAGAGCTCGACAAGCTCAAGAGCGGGCATCACAGCGTAGCCGCCGAATGCCGCCAGGCCATCCGCCTGATCGACAAGACCCTGGGCGATGCCTCTCCCGAGGACGTCGAGCAGGGTGTGCCGATCCAGCGTGGCAAAAGCGGACCCAAGGGTTTGCTGTCAATTCTGATGAGCAAGCATGCCGAGCCGAACCTGATTCTGCCCGAGCACTTGAACGACAACAAAATCATCAATCAACTTATCGACCTTCACGCGCGCGACCCGAAGAAGCCCGTGGTACTGGTCACCAAAGACATCAACATGCGCCTCAAGGCGCGCGCCTGCGGGATCGCGGCCGAGGACTACAGCACCGACCAACTGGTCGATGACGTGTCCTTGCTGCCCAACGGCTACCACAACATGACCGGCTCTTTCTGGGACCGCGTGAGCAAGGTCGAAACCCGTCAGGACCACGGCCGCACCTGGCATCAGGTGCAGTTGATCGACAACCTGCCGGCGGTGCACATCAACGAATTCATCATTGATGAGCAGGGCTTTGTCGGCTGGATCAAGGAGATCGAAGAGGACCGCTTGCTGATCCTCGACCTGCACCAGGAACCGCTGCTGCACCAGGAGGCCTGGGGCCTCAAGCCGCGTGATATCTATCAGAGCCTGGCGTTGTACGCCTTGCTCGATCCGGACATCCACCTGGTCAACCTGTCGGGTGCCGCGGGTTCAGGTAAAACCATCCTGGCGCTGGCCGCTGCGATCGAGCAGACCATGGTCAGCAAACGTTATCGCCGCATCATCGCCACCCGCAGCGTGCAGGGCCTGGACCAGGAAATCGGCTTCCTGCCCGGCACCGAAGCGGAAAAAATGGAGCCGTGGCTGGGCGCCATCACCGACAACCTCGAAGCCTTGCACATGGATGATGAAAGCACCCATGGCAGCGTCGATTACATCCTCAGCAAAGTGCCGTTGCAGTTCAAATCCCTCAACTACATCCGGGGCCGCAGCTTCCAGCAGAGCCTGATCCTGATCGACGAATGCCAGAACCTCACGCCGCACCAGATGAAAACCATCATCACCCGTGCCGGCGCCGGTTCCAAAGTGGTGTGCCTGGGCAACCTGGCGCAGATCGATACCCCTTACCTGTCCGCGACCAGCTCCGGGCTGACCTACCTCACTGAACGCTTCAAGGACTTCCCGAACGGGGTGCACATCACCCTGCAAGGGGTGCCACGTTCGATCCTGGCCGAATACGCCGAATCGCATTTGTAACGGTCCACCGGAACCGGGCGGCCCTACAGCCGCCCGGTTTTTTTGTGCCCGACACAAATCCCCCCCCTGTAGGAGCGAGCTTGCTCGCGATGGTGTGTCAGTCGACACAGCGGTGCCTGACAC
>NZ_JBFUID010000064.1:0-34232 GCF_056402055.1 Pseudomonas sp. P4_C4
CCTCTGTAGTTCCCTCTTCAGCCAGGTGCGTGCCGGTTGTGCGCCTTCTGGACATCGCACCTCATAGGCACGGCCACTCATACTGCTTCTAGTGGCAGCAAGATCGATGAAGTCTTCTGCGCTGTTCACCATACTCTTGCCTTCGAGATAATTCAGCTTCTTCTCCAGATGCGCCCGAGCCCGGGGACCTGGGAATTCGTCCCCGTTACGCACAAACTGACATTCACTATGCTCGACAAAGTCCAGCAAGCCCTTTATCTCTTGAGTGGCTTGAGGTGTGGCTTGAGCCTGCACATGGGTTACGATTGAGATAAGGCTGATACTAGCTGCCACCATCAATTGGCTGATGGGCCTGGTCGCCACTCCTATCCTCATCTGCATGATTCATCCTCGCCCTGAAAATGGAATGAATGTAGCTACCTCAAACAGCTACTACCTATTGTGCCAAGGGCTTTACGAAACTCTTCGCCGATGTGTTTTTGTTGCTGCGCTGACAAGTCACGTGCGCGTGGTGCATCGCAAAACCAAAAAATACGATGAACGTCAGTAACATCAGTTCGAGCCCGAACCCGGTCCAGAATGAATCGTCCATGCTACGTAGTCCTGATGATAGTCCTTGGGTTGTACTGCCTGTAAACGTCTAATGAAATCGAAGGGCCCACTGCTATCGTTATCTTGGGTGGGTTAGTGACCTTGACCGCACTCAACCTATTGGTGTTACCGACCCTGGCGTTGCACTTTGAATTTTTTGAAAGGCGTGCCGAAGAGTTCACCACTGACGTGGCTCCTGCTTCATAACAGTGGTGCGACTTATCGGGAAGACACGCACATTGATCTCCTCCTCACCGACATTGCATAGGCTGCCAGCGAATGATGACGTCCCTGGTCTCATCGATCATCGAGTTCCTCACGGTGAATCCGCATGTTGCCTATCTGGCGGTGTTTCTTCTGGCACTTTCCGAGTCAATCCCGATTATCGGTGCCGTCGTTCCTGGCACAGCCGTGATCCTCGCGCTCAGTGCCTTGGTGCCGAGCGGCATATTATTGCTCTGGCCGTTGCTCGTCGCCGCCACGTTAGGTGCCATTGCGGGTGATGGTCTTTCGTTCTGGCTCGGACATCGATATCACCGCGAGATTCTTGGCTTCTGGCCTTTGAACCGCCACCCTGAACTGATTCAGAGCAGCGAGACATTTTTCGAACGTCACGGCTCCAAGAGTGTGTTTCTCGCGCGCTTCGTACCAGGCGTCCGCGCCTTCATTCCGCTACTCGCCGGAATGATGGGAATGGCAGTTAGTCGATTCTATGCTGTCAATGTCGCCTCGGCGCTCGCTTGGGCTTCGTCGCATATCCTGTCAGGTGTTCTCGCAGGCGCGACGTTCAGCATTCTCGGAGCGGCTGCAAAGCCGCTTGCGATCCTGCTGGTAGTTCTATTCGCGGCCGGCTGGGCACTCCTGCATATCGTGCGCTGGACATTGCGTCGCGGTGTCCCTTACTTCATCGACGCACTTGGGCGGATGCGGTACTGGGCAGGCACCCACAACACATGGTTGAGCCGCAGTGTCACCCATTTACTCGATCCTTCACGGCCCGAAGCACGGACTCTCACATTGTCGGCAGTGCTTCTCGTCGGTGCAGCCTGGCTCTTCTTCGGCATCCTTGAAGATGTCGTCAGCGGTGACCCATTACTGCTCGCAGACAGCGCGATATACCACGCTCTTCAGGATCTTCGTACAGCGCCAGGTGATGCAGTGATGATCGCCATTACAGAACTCGGCGACACCCAGGTCGTGATGGCGGTCACGATGGTTGTCTTACTGTGGCTCATGTGGAAACGCGCCTGGCGTACAGCGACCTATTGGCTGGTTGCGATTACCGGCGCTTCGACGCTCAACACGGTCATCAAAGTAGCGTTGCATCGAGCTCGCCCCGGTGAACTTCTCTACTCTGGGTGGAGTGCGTTTTCCTTCCCAAGCGGCCATAGCACGGTCAATGTCGTGCTCTACGGTTTCCTTGCTTTTCTCATCGCGCGTGAGATCCGCCCGGCATGGCGCCTCGTGGTCACTCTCGGCGCAGCAACCCTGATATTTCTGATTGCCTTCTCGCGTCTCTACCTCGGTGCGCATTGGTTTTCCGACGTGCTCGGGGGGATGGCATTCGGCTCGGCGTGGCTGGCACTGCTCGGCCTGTCCTACCTGAGGCGCCAAACCGGACGCATTGAGTCTATAGGCCTACTCGCCGCCGGATGTTTAGCACTGATTCTCGCCGGAGGACTCAATATCTATCGTAGCCATGCGACAGACAGCGATCGCTATGCCATCAAGATAGGAACTCCGTCCATGACCGCCACGGATTGGTGGGCGTCGGGTTGGGAACAACTGCCGGCACGGCGTATAGATCTGACTGGCGAGACGAATGAGCCGCTGACGTTCCAGTGGGCCGGTGGCCTGCTGGAGTTGCAGGATGTCCTGCAGCGTAACGGGTGGCGGGACTCAGCGGCCTGGACACCGTTGAGTGCCCTGAATTGGCTCTCCATCCAGACCGACTCGGCAGCTCTTCCGGTTACTCCACTTTTCGCCAGTGGTCGCCTCCCCAGTCTGACGCTCATTCGACCGAATAGTGGTGGCGCACTTACCAGCTCGCGCCTCGTGCTTCGAGTCTGGGTCGTCGATTTCGAGCTAACGAACGGGCGTACTTCAGCGCTGTGGATGGGC
Source organism: Pseudomonas sp. P4_C4 (assembly GCF_056402055.1). Classification (NCBI taxonomy): domain Bacteria; kingdom Pseudomonadati; phylum Pseudomonadota; class Gammaproteobacteria; order Pseudomonadales; family Pseudomonadaceae; genus Pseudomonas; species Pseudomonas sp. P4_C4. The sequence goes on from NZ_JBFUID010000064.1 coordinate 2,713, forward strand.
TCAGTTGTGGAGGAGCGCTTCTATCATCCCCTATCCCTCGTCACGTTAACGTCGACACAGCCCGATGTGAACGCCCCACGGGGCACTCTCGCTGCCGCTTTTGACAACGGGCGGCTCCTACCTCGACCCGAAGGAACGGCAAATGGGGATTGGGATGGCAATGTCCTGTTAGCTCGACACGGCAAGACACATAAAACAATGTCCAACTGATCGCGGCGAATGCTTGGCGATGAGGTACACCGCCGAGTTTTTTAGAATCTTGGAATAGTCAGGCGCCAGCGCTCTGTTCTGAGTTGCGCCTAGACGGGAAATCTCCTGCGCTCCAACTCCTGAATCATCACCTCAAGATCGCGAGCCGGCGTGGTTAGTCTTCCAACTTCAGCCGCAGCAAAATTCAAAGCCGCTACCCCGTTCAAAGCGTGCATTGGTCGGAGTAGGCTCCACTCCCTTGCATTTCCCGCTGTCGTTCCTCCTTGTTTAAATCCATAGCCCTTTGGCGCTTTGCCGGTTTCGCAGGAGTCGTGGCGGCTAATCAGTTGCAGAGCACCATAGACGGCTACGGTTAATTGAGGCCCGCCAAGGCCTTGGCGCAGCCCTTCACGACGGGCAGAAATCGCCATATACGGACGTTGACCTGGGTTTGCTTTCGACCATCAGCATTCATTCAACATGCCTGGCAAATCAGGGACGCTTCAGTGGGAGGGTTACGAGTCGATTCGCTCGGTGCCCAGTCGCGATCAGGTCCGTTGGGCATCAGCACTCTATGCACGGATGCTCGTCGGCAAGCCGATAGTCGCGTTGAGTTCACGGATTTTCCGGCCACTGAAACACGGCCGGCCATTACTGATGGCAGGTGGAGTTTCATTGCTCGCTGAGCAGTGGCCACCAACAGCGGCAGCTCAAGGGATCCTGATGGTGAGCCTGTGTATTGCCTGGTACCTGATCGAGCCCCGACAGCGCAAAGCCATTGGGCGCACCCTGGCCGAGCATCTAAAAGCATTTCCGATCCGTTGGTGGCGCTCACCTTTAGCGGCAACCACGGCCCCCAGGGGCGACTAGATATGGGCATGCTCAGTGAGAAAGCCCAATCAACAGATCACACGTATCGCTCAACTCTGTGATCATAGTGCCGGACAGGCCAGGCGCGGCAATCAGCCAGGATCTCGAAGCCATGGCCGATTACCTGCACAGCCTGGTCGCGCGCTTTAGCCGATAGCCTCTGGATCGCTCCTGCTGCAAGGGTAACGGAACGGAAACGCGAACGAGGGTGTCAGCTGTTTATACACCCCTGTTTCTTCCCTCAATCCAAATGAAGCGGTGAAGTCATGAACAATATTATCTACCTCGTTGGCGCCGTCGTGATCGTCCTGTTTATCCTGTCGTTTGTCGGCATAGTCTGATTCAGCCAGCCGTGGTCAAAACAGATTGAGAGGGTGCGTTTGCCATGAACACCCCTCAAACGGCTGCGGTGTTCAGTCCCCCCGTCACTGCGACTGAATCCAATCAAGGAAACGCCGGATCGGCTGCTCCTCGCCCCTGCGTTGAACATGCGCGAGATACCATCCTCCGGCCTGCATGACGTCTGTATGCATGGGTATGACCAGGCTGCCCGAACGAAGATCGGAGGTTGCTGGACAGACGCTGGCATCAGGCAGTGCCTGTGCTTCTTTGCCATTTCAATTGAGGGGCTGAAGCGCGAAAAAAGGCCGAGTTGCGGCAGTCGCTTGTCTTGCGACTGACCGCTTCACGCCCTGAGGAAATCAGTCACCTTAGAACAGCCCTCCAAGTGCTACTGGCTCCCAGTTCATGATCACCAGTTCACCGCTGATCTCGACCTTAGCCTGGCGTTGGTTGGTCGTGGTGTAGCGAATATCCAGCGTTTCAAAGTGAAAGCCCTCGAACACCCGGCGGATGTCCGGGTGGTCGTTGATGCTGACCATTACCCTACCCTTGCAGCGGCGCATGAAGTCCGCCATGCGCTCATAATTCTCGAACGGAAAGTCCACCCCATACCCTGCGGTCTGCCAGTACGGTGGGTCCATGTAGTGGAAGGTATGGGCCCGGTCGTAGCGTTCGGCGCACTCCAACCAAGGCAGATGCTCGACATAGGTGCCGGACAAACGCTGCCAGGCGGCTGAGAGATTTTCCTCGATTCGCAGCAGGTTGATTGACGGGGTGGTGGTGGCAGTGCCGAACGTCTGCCCGGACACCTTGCCGGCGAAGGCATGGTGTTGTAGGTAAAAGAATCGGGCGGCGCGTTGGATGTCGGTGAGGGTTTCGACGCGGGTCATCTTCTGCCACTCGAACACCTGGCGTGAGCTGAGCGCCCACTTGAACTGGCGCACGAACTCCTCGAGGTGATTCTGCACCACGCGGTACAACGTCACCAAGTCGCCATTGATGTCGTTGAGCACTTCAACCGGCGCCGCCTGGGGTCGCATAAAGTACAGCGCGGCGCCGCCGGCAAAGACTTCGACGTAGCATTCGTGAGGTGGAAACAGCGGAATAAGGCGATCGGCCAGGCGGCGTTTGCCGCCCATCCAAGGGATGATGGGTGAAGACATAGATAGCAAGACCTTTACTGTATAAATAAACAGGTGCTAGGCTCGCTCTGCTTTGTGCACAGAGCAGGAGCCTTGGCGGGACTTGCAGGGACAATCTGCGGGGACGGTGGCCAGCCTGGATGTTGACGCATCCAAACTGGCCGCTCCTTTTATTTCGGGGTTTAAACCTCTTCGACCTGTGACTGATCACGCGTCCGAGTAATCAACCTGGCACTTCAAGCACGACTTTCTGCGGCTTTCCTGACGCCTTGGCCTTGCCCTCCTTGCCGCCATTACACTCCACCGACACTGTCCACCCGGACGGGGTGAAGGTGTGATCCACCGACTCCACCAAGTATTCACCATCGAGCCCGCGCTTGAAGCCTTGCGCCTGGACCATGATTTCTGCAAACAGGTCGGTCCGGCCCGGCAGGTCGAGGCGCACCGAGGCGGTCGAACGATTGAACGCTGCCAGACGGGCCTTGGCGGCCTCATCGGCTGCCGTGCGGTCTGGGTAGAGATGGCGGTCGGTGTGCACCGGCGGTAGACCTTCGGGCACGTTGGGATTGTCCAGGTGCGAGACCAACAGTTCGCCGCTGGCCGGGTCCTGGTACTGGGTGCTGACCCCTTGATGGGCGCTGCGGTCGCTCAAGCGAAATTGCCAACGGGTCACGTCACTGCGCTGCAGGGTGATGACACTCAAGGCCCGGCCGCTCGCACTCTGCCCACCTTGGCGCGGCAAGACCAGCAGCTTGCCGTCGGCCACCTTGGCGGTGCAGTCGTGCTTCTTGGCCACCCGGGTGATGAAATTGAAGTCCGACTCATTCAGCTGGTCCATGCGCGGCACCCGGGTATCGACCGGGCACGACGGCTGCCAGCCATTACGCGCGGCGATATCGCCAACGATCTGCGCCAGGCTCACGTCCTCCCAGCTGCCACTGCGCGTGGTTTTGCCGCTGCCGCGCATGTCGCTGGCCTTGCCGCTGATCACCAGCGTATCCGGTGGGCCGGAGACCGCCACTTCATCCACGGTGTAGCGGCCCATGCGCGTCAGGTCGGCGCCGGCATACCCCAGGTAGACCTCGATACTCGCGCCACGCACGGGCAGCGACACCGCGCCGTCACGGTCATCAATGCGCAGCTCAAACGAATCCGAGGCCATCCCAGGCCGGTCGGAAAGCTGTAGCGACACCAGACGATCATTGATCAGGCTGGAGATGTCGGCACCGTCGGCCACGATGCGAAAATTAGGCGTCATGGATTTTTTCCAAAAAAAATCCCGCACAAGGCGGGCAAGAAAGTAAGGAGTTTTAAACGATGAGCGACACGAGTGTAGTCCATCAATCCCACAACGAAATGACGCTGTCCGGCTCCACCACCAGGTCCGGCAGCGTGATCAGCACGCCGGCCCGGAATGGCTGCGGCTCATCGGCCAGGCCCTGATTGGCGGCCAGCACCACCTCGACGCTGCGGTTCAGGTGGCCGTAATAGTGGTGACACAGGGTGTCGAGCAGATCCCCGTCAGCTGTTCTGCAGGTCATCGCCATAACGGACAAACTCCAATGAAAAGCCCTGCTTGCGCGGGATCGCCCCGGGCAGTAAGGCGCTTTGCTCTTCTTCAATATTGGTCAAACACCAGTTGCCCAACACCTCGCCATAACCGGTAGTCAGGTTCAGTGGCAGTAACTTGGCGCCGATGCTGCGCAGCATATCCAACTGCTTCAGCCCGCCTTTGAAGCTCGGGTAGATCGCGCCCTTGATGGTGATTTTTTCCTCCCCCAGGCCCACCGCCTGCTGCGCCGGACGCCGGGTCAGGCGCTCCTGCGCGGCCCAGCGAAACGACGTCTGCCGCCGGAGTTCGTCAAACGCGGCGGTGTCCAGGTTGAAGTAATACGGCCGTTCATTGGCCTTGAGCGGGTAGAGAATCAGCAGGTGTGGGAACGGCTTCACCGCGTCGGGAATCGGCGTCATGTCGCCGGCAAACCATTCCGTCGGGAAAATGTTGCCCAACGCGGCATTGGCCTTGCCGGCCACCTTGTTGAACGCCGCGCCAAACCGGCCAATCTGATCGGTCAGGGCGGAAAAGTGCTCTTCAAACTGCGCCAGCGCGCGCTGGGTCTGATTGTAGTAGCTGGCGACCTTGCCGATCTTGGCCTGCGCCGAGTTGATTGCACTTTGCAAACGCCGGGTCTTGTCACTGAGGTCTTCGCTGATAAAAGGCAGAGCTTCCAGCGCATCGGCCGCCCCGCTGATTTCATTCAGCGCGCCATTCATGGGTCCGGTCATGGACTCCAGGTCAGTGCGCCCGGCCTCCCCCGCGTCGACCATGTACTTCAGCCCGCCCTGCAGGTGCTGCAGGTAGTTTTTTTCATCCGCCATAACACTTCCTTAGCCCACATGGGGCGCATCAAACAACTGGCGATCACGCGCCTCCCGGGCGAAGTCGTCAAACTGACGGCGCAGGTACGGCATCAATTCCTGGACCAACTGCGCCGGGTCCTTCACATCGCCGTGCACCTGAAACACCGGGGCCGGGGCGAAGGTAAATTGCTGATCGACCTTCGGCCATTCGGGCGTCTTTGCTGTTGCGGTCGACATCAATGCCGCTGCCGTGACCGGAGCCGCGGGGGCGCTGTCCATCGAACGCACGACATCACCCAAACCTTGGCGTGCAGCCACGGGAAAGATGCCGAGCGGCACTTTTGCAGGCGGCGTGTCCCGCTCGCCGAACAAGGCCTTGCCCATGGTCGCGCCCACATCACCGCCTCCCCACGCGCCGAGCGCGCCACCGATCATTCCTCCTATCGCGGTTCCGAGCAGCGGAATGAACGACCCGATGGCCGCCCCGACCGCTGCACCCGCCAAGCCACCGGCTAGGCCACCTGCCGCCTCACCGTAGCCTTCGGCCTTCTCATCGCGCGTGGTGGCGTTCTGGTAAGTGTCCACCAACTGATAGCCGGCAGCGGCCACCGCCAGCGCCCCGCCCACTTTCATGCCACGGGGCATCCGACTTGCAGGGCCTTTGCCCTTTCCGCCCTTCCCGTCTTTGCTGTGATCCAGCCCGTCGTCATCGCGGTCATTCGCGTTGGTCACGAATACCCGCTGGACGATGTTGGACCGGTCGCCGGCCGAACCACGGGCGATGTTCACCAACCCCCGCCCGATCTTCAGCGCGGCCCAGGCCTTGCCCAGCACCAGCGCTCCGGCAGTGAGTGCAGCCAGGCCCAGCACCGCTTTGGGCGTTTCCTCGGACAAGGCGGTCAAGCCACGCGCCGCCACGCCAATGCCGGTGGCCAGCGCATCCGTCGCCGGACGCAGGGCATCCCCGATGGCTCGCAGCGAATCGTTGAACGCCTGACCGGTTTCGGCCCAGCGCTGTGACGAGGCTTCGCGCCGCTCGCTCAGGTTTTTGTCGAGAATGTCCTTGCGCTGGCCGTTGGGGTCCGAGGCGTCCCTTTTCAGGTCTGCATAGAGTTTCTTGTTCTGGGTGTACGCCATAAGTGCGGTCTTGACCTGCATGTCGGCAAACAGATCGCCGGTACGCAAAGTCGCGGCTAAAGCATCGGCCATCGCTTGCGCCTTGGCCGGGTCCGTCTCCTGGCTGATCTGGGTCAGCCCCTGATTCAGCTGCTTGGCCTTTTTCGGGTCGGTCTTTTCCACATACCGGCGAGCCAGTTCAAAACTGGCTTCAAAGGTCGACAGCCCCTTGCCAATGGCGGCGTTCATCGAACCCTGATAATCGATCCCGGCATCGGCGTAACCTTTGACCGTCTCCCCCGAGCCGATTTTCGCGACCCAGTTTTTCAGATTGTTCGCCGCCTCATCGGCGCTGCCGGCGCTCTTGATCTGCACCTGCAACATGGCGCCCAGCTGGGTCACCGCCTCCTGACCGCTGATGCCGCTGCTGGCCATCTGCGCCAACAGTTCCGGAAACCACTTGGCCATGTCGGCGGCCTCGAAGCTGCCTTGCTGGCCCAGCAAGGCGACCGACGCCAAGGCCTGTTCCATTTTTTTCGGGTCGGTGATCTTGGCGTTGTTCTGCATCGCCAGAATCATTTTCGCCGTGTCGGTGCCTGACGCGCCCTGCCCGACCGCAAACTTGGCGGCCACCGGGGCGTACTTCAGCGCTTCGGTCAGATCCATGCCGCCACCGACCAACTGATTCACCAGGTCCGCCACTTGGGTATTGGCCATGCCAGTGTCTTTTGAGGTCTGGACGATGTCGCGGGCGGTGTCTACTTCCTGCTGGGTGTTGGCGGCACCGGACTTGATCGCGATGTCCCGGATGATTGCCTGAAAATCCGCGCTGACCTTGGTCGGTACCGCGGCCAACGTGGTACCGGCCACCACCGTGCCAAACCCGCTGCGCAGGCTCTCCCGCCCCTCTTCGATCTGCCCCATGCCTTTGGCTTTGAACTCGGCACTGCGCACCACCTTGCCCAGCGCCAGGTACTCCTGACGTAGGCGCCCGACTTCGACACCCTGCTTGCGCAAGCTGGTGGTGTTGGTTTCCAGTTTGCGCAGCAAGGCGTCGGCATTGGCCGCCCCGCTGTCGTGGGCTTTTTTCCACTCATCGCGCAGACGCATGGTCTCGCCAATGACTTTCTGCAAGCCCTTGGCGCGGGTGGTTTGCGCCTCAAGCTTTTTCATTTCGCCGCTGACATTCTTGAAGGCGGCGCCCAGGGAGGAATCGACGGCGCCGCCAATCACCAGCCCGAGCGAGAGTTTGTTCGCCATGCAGGGTACCTGTATGCAACGGGGATGGGCTCAGTCCGTGAGCCACCAGACCATCTCGGAAAACGACAGCCCCAGGATCTCGGTCGCCGAAAAATTCAGCTCGACGGCCAAGCGTTTGGCCAGGGCCTTTTGCAATCGGGGGTTAAATCCCGTCGTCTGCTCCCAGACGAAAATAGGCGGTCTGCAAACGACGGTAATCGCGCATCAGCAGCCCCTCCAGATCCGCACGGCCGATGCTCGCCAAGCTGCAGAACAAGACCATCTCCTGCTCTTCTTCGTTGCTGCCGCCCTGCAAGGTGGCGGCACGCATCTCACGCACCGTCGGTTCGCGCAGGGACAGTTTGTCGACCTGAATGCCGTTGGCCTGACTCGGCCGAGACAGGGCCACGGTGGCAATACCATCACCCAGTTGCAGCCACTTGGGCAGGACGTTGTCTTTTGCGTTGCTCATGGTGTTGCTCCTTACATGCCCAGGGCAGACCGCACAGCGGCCAATTGGTCGACGCCGTCAATGACGCGGATCGAGTTGAGGGGATCGATTTCAAACATCACACTGCCGTCGATTTCCAGCTTGTAATAGGTCACCGCGACGGCGTACTTGAACTCGCCTTTTTCACCCGGTTTCCAGTCCCCCGGATCGACTTCCTTGAGACTGCCACGCAGGGTGGCGACCACCGCCTTGACCGAACCTTTCTGGCCTTTGAAAGCACCGCGGAACGAGGCGTTGAACGCAGTCAGGTCGGCCTGACCGAAGAACTTCAGCACCTCGCGGCGCACGCCATTGGTAATGAAGCTGGCCTCCAGTTTTTCGGTGCCCATGTCGATCTCTACCGGCGCGTCCATGCCGCCGGCGCGGTACTCGTCGGTCTTGAGGGTCAACTTGGGCAGGGTCAGGCTCGGTACATCGCCTTGCAGGCTGATACCGTCCACGAACAGGTTGGTGTTGTAGAGCACTTCAGGAATCATAAAGCGGTCTCCTTAGGCGGCGGTGTCCAGCACTTCAGTGATCCACTGATCGGTCACCTCCACGCGGAAGTTCGGGTTTTCGGCCGGCGGTACGTCGGTGAACCGAATGTTCCAGTACACCTTGCCGTCGCTGAGTTCGCTGGAAGTGTTCAGCTCTTCGTCGGCATAGACCTCAAAGTTGATGATCGCGCCTTGGTTCTTCAGGTCGCGCATGAACGCCTGCAGGCCTTCGGTCACGTCCTTGACATAGGTCGCGGTGATCGAGCGATCGACCGCCCACTTGTGCGCGTAGAGGATGGCGTCCATGACGATATCCAGCGTGCGCACGCGGGTGACGAACTTCCATTTCGGGTCGCTGGACAGTGTGCGGTTGCCCCACAGCCGGTACCCATCATCACGAATGATCGTGGTGATATTGGCGTTGTTCAGCACGTTGGCCCGGCAGGAGGCATCGCCGTCGAGAAACTCGATCGGCCGCGTGGTGCCGGTGACGCCGACAAACTCCTTGTTCGACGGCGAGGCCCAGAAACCGTAGGTGGCATCGGTCCAGGCAAACAGGCCAGCGGTCCAAGCCGAAGCCGGTGCATTGACCGTGGCACTGGTCCCGGTGTCCCAGAATTGCACGCCCGGGTCGACCATGTAGGCGTGTTTGCTGCCGAAATTTTCGGCATAGGCAATCGCCGCTTCGTCGGTGGTGTTCGGCCCGTCGATGATGGCCATGGCTCGCATCTTGTCACCCAGCGCTACCAGCTCGGTCGCCACCGCCAGCGTCGCCGAGAATTGCGGAGCCACCAACAGTCGCGGCTGGGCGTTAAACTTACTTTTGCCGTTGAGCAACGCCTGCATGCCGGTACGGGTGCCGTCAGCCCACACCCCGCCGATGATTGCCGACAGTTGCTCCGCTTCGTCCTCCAGCACCGGCACACCGACGGCGACAATCACCGCTTTGGACCGCTTGAAAATGGCCTTGCAGTCCTGGGTGATCGCGGCGTCCGGGCCCCAGGCCGCCACCGCTTCGCTTTCGCGGGTGATCAGCAGCAGTTCGTTGGCAGCGGCGGTAGCCGGCGGACCCACGGTGAAGGTGTTGCACAGGCCGATGATCGACGCTGACGGGGTGGCGATGTGCCGGGCGCCGGTGTCCACCAAGGTCACGGTGACGCCGTGAAAAAAACTCATAGAGTGATGCTCCAGAAACGAAAAAGCCCCGCATAAGCGAGGCCGTGGGGATGTGCGGTGACGTGCAGCATGGAAAAGAAAACGCCCCGGCAATGCGGGGCGTCAGGATGTGGTGCGGCTCAGTCCGTCCGGCTTTAACGGCCGTTTATCACTGGCTGGAAAGTCTGGCGAAAGAGGCCAGGCCCGCAGTTCATTGCGGTAGGTGCGCCAAGCCAGCTCCGTGTTGAGCGCGGCCGGGTCAGCATCCAGATGCTTGTCGATCTCTCTGCCCGCCCAATGCAGTTCATTTTCGATCCATGACCGTTCTCGCTGGCTTTGAATCGCCAGATCGCGCGCGGCATCCAGTACCCAAACAAGACCATTCCAGACATAGGCCGCACTCGGTCGCGACATGGTCGTCAGCTCGGCCGGTAACTCGCCAGGCATCGAATGTGTCACCTCGGCACCATCGGTGGTGCGGTAAGCCACGCCTCGGTAGTCGGGCACCACCAGCCACGTGCCATCCCTCCAGACCACCACCTCCCCGTCCCCGGCTTCGGGCGGTTCCTCCAACGTGGCGCCCGCTGGCAGACCGCAGCCACGGCTGACATAGGTTTCGTGTTGGCCGAGGTATTCGGTGGTGGTTTCACTGAACGTGTAAACGTCGATCCAGCCACTCTCATCAAAAAAACCATTCACTAAAGTCGTCATCAATACATCCTGCAGATGTAGTTGTACGCCACGTTACGCATACGGGTTTCCGTACTCACACGGGCGACAGCCGATGGATTGAAAGTTACAGACATGTTGCCCGTTGTACTGACTCGTGGTGCAGCGGGTATATCACTCGTCATGTAACCAGTAGCCGTAAATACGCCGGTCGCGGTATTCACCAACAACATCGAATCATCGTCCTGTAGCCTGAGTTCACCCGTCATGTTTTGCAGCGCGTCGGTCTGAAGACTCAACAAGCCACGCCCAGAGTCGGGGTCAATTCCGCGCCCGCCATCCAAACCACGAATCGACTCGGCGCGCATGTCTGGCAGGAAGCCGCTGGGATACACGGCTGCCAATGCCGGGTACCACTCGACATCGAACGGTTGCCCCCCCATCAAAACGCATTTGTCGGGTGGCGTAGCGGTTGGCCATGGAAACGGCACGCCGACAGGGACGGAAAATATGGAAGCAGGATCAAAATTGCTTTCGGTCCAGATCCCCCCGAAATCCTGCGCATCAACCTGTATTTTTATTTTGCCCGAGGCGTTTTCATAGCCAATGTAGATTTTATTGGTGTCCTGACCTGCTACTCCGCCTTGCTGCACAGGAGTGAAACCCAATGCCGCCTGGTACGCGGCAGGGTCAAAGTTACTCGTGTCCCAACCCGTTACCCACACACTGAATACGAATCCCTCTGGGGTCCGAACACCGCCACGAGTAAGCGTTGTACCGGTGTTATAGCCGATGACTTGTTGCCAGAGGGTGTCTTGACTGACCGCAACCAGCATGGGGGAGAATTGACCGCCCTCTGGAACGTTCGGCCCGGGGTTCACCCGGTAAATGCCCGCGGTGGTGATTGTGTCTAAATCGGTGCCTTCTGGAAGGACAATCCCCCCTTGGCCCCAGCCATAAGCACCCGTGAGCAATACACGGCCTGCTGAGTCATCTTGGGGAGAGGTTTGTTTAACCAGATTGCTGGAATCCCACAGGCTCTGCCAGTCGCCCCAGGTTCCGGTTGCAAAGTCCCCGGTTCGGTAACGGTAGGCGCTCGCGCTGTTCGCCACCCGCGCCTCTTGATAGGCCAGGTTGCCGAACGATCGTTCAATGTGAACCACCAGCCCATGATCACTACCGGAGATGTTCGGACGGTTCAGGGTGTCGGCCGTATAGGTATAGGTGCCACCGACCTGCGCGGCGTTGAAGTCATTGCCCGGTAAATTGGGGGCTACTCCTCCGACGCCAAATGCACCATTGAGCAATACGCGCCCTGCGCCAGCATCGGTGGTGTTCGTTTGTTTAATCAACGAACCACTGTCCCACTGCGTTTTCCAGGCCGACCAGGTCGAGCCGGAACCGCTGCCACCGCGTGTGAACAACACCCCGGTGTTGTATTGCACGACCAGTTGCAGCGTCACGTCCCGCCCATTGCCGACGATCAACGCGGAGTTGGTGCCGCCCGATGGCCCGTTTTCCGGCGTGCCTTCGAGGCGATAAAAACCGCTGGTTCGGATGGTGTTGAGATCAGTACCGTCCGGCAGGCTGATACCCGCCCCGCCCAAGCCAAAGGCGCCCACTTTCATCAGCGCATCCACCGTGGCATCGTCCAGATCGGATTGCACGTCCGCCGTCGCGGCGGTTCCCAGCCCAAGGTTGTCGCGAGCCTCAGCCACATCCTCGACATCGGCGAGATTTTCACTCACTGCCAGGGCATCGGTGATGCCGTAGCCGTCGAGGGTGGTCGGGTTAGTGCCAGCGATCACACGCCCAAGGGCATCGATGGTGACACTGCGAAACGTGCCCACACCGCCCCCACTGCCGCCCGCGATCATTTCGAATTGCAAACCGGTGGTGCCCAGGGTGATCGGCGCATCGGTGACCAACTGCCAGAGGCTGTCACCGTTGGTCGTGCCCTGCTCGACGTGGATAAACAGCCCCGGGGTGACTTCCAGGCTGTTGTCGGCATCGGCGGCCCGCGTCCAGCCGTCGGCGCTGACGACATAGACACCGTTGTTCTGGGTCTCTGCCTGGGCGGTCACCAGCACGCGATCACCGGCAGCCACGGCCACGTCATCGATGGTCTGCACGTTGTTCAGGGTGATGGCGACCGTGGCCGCCACCCGCGCTGACTGTTTGTGATCCAGCTTGGCCAGCGCCTCACTGATAGCCAGGTCGACATATTCACGCGTGGCCAGCACCACGGCCGGGTCGATCTTCAGCACGATGTTCGCCGAGCTGCTGACGATGAAGTTCATGCGTACGACCTGGGTCTTGCCACTGCCCTGGTCCAGCAACGGTTTGTAGCTCGGCGCGCAGTTGGCCACCGCCACCAGGTCGCCGTCGACATCGTACAGGCCGATCTCGCGAATCCATTCACCGCCGACTTCCGGCGGGATGATCTGCTCGGTGATGACGGTGTTGGGGTTGGCCGGATCGACGCGGATCTGGTTGATCGGCGCCCGGCGCCATTCGTTGATCAACTGGGTCTGCAGGCGATCGGGAATCGGGTCGGTGCCGTTGGCATCGCCCAAGCCCATCTCGGTGAACATCCAGTCCAGCCCCATGGCGATGGCATTGGCGTGCTTGGCCTCACCGACCGCCGTGAGAATGGCAAAAAACTGACTGGTTTTATCAATCATAGGGATAAACGTCCAAAGTATCGGTTTCATCGACGCAGAGCGCCGGGCCAAAAGAGCCGGTCACGTCGATGTCTTGCGCGGTCGGCGGGTACACGTCGATCTCTTCGCCCTCTTGCACGCACACGGCGATGCCCACCACCCCCTCGGTTTGCAGACTGAGCGCCAGGTTGGTCATGTGCCGGCTGACCGGACGGGCGTCGTCGATCAACCACGCCAGTTCCTCGTACAGTTCCTCGGTGATGCCGGCGTCATTCAGCCCCACCTCCAGGGCGAACGTACCGGGAACGCCTTCCGGCACGGTGTCGAACCATTCCACAACGTCGATCAGGTAGCCCAAAGGCTCGACCACCCGCCGCAATGCACCGATGGTGCCTTTGCGTGCATGCACGTCGTACGCCGAACGGATCGCCGTGCGCTTGGCTTCCTGTGTCCAGTTGTTGTTCCAGCGGTCCACTGACCAGGCCCAGGCGAGGTACGGCAACAAGTGCTCGGGGCAGGTGTCGGCGTTGTACAAACTGCGCAGCGGAATCAGCGTGTTTTCGTAATTGGCCGCTTCCACGGCCAGCTCCAGCGGCGTGCTGTTGAGCGGCAGCTGAGTACTCATGTCAGGCCCCCAGGATCACGCTGTAGCCAGTGCAATACGCCGCCTCAGCCTTGCTCGGCTTGATGTCGGTCCAATCCAGCAACTCAACCCGGGCGATGCCGGGAATGTGCAACTGCGCATCGATCCCCGAGCGCGCCACTTCCAGTCCCAGGCGGCGGCGCGGGTTGATCCACTCGCTAAGGCGTTTCTGGCTTTCGGCCAGGTAGGCTTCGTTTTCGGGCCCCGGTGCCTGCGGGTACAGCACCGCTTCAATGTGGTAGTCGATGACCACAGCGCTCTGCACCGTGAGGCGGTCGGCCACCGGCCGCACGTCTTCGTCGTTGAGGTGCAGCCGGACCTCTTCCAGCAGTTCCGGCGAGGCGGCACCGCTGCCTTCCAGGCTGAGCACTGTGACCACCACCACGGCCGGTGACGGACTTTCCGCCGTGGCATCGGCCACCAGGCCCGAGGCGTTGCGCGCATGGAGGATGTAGCTGTTGCGCGGCCCGGCCGTGGTCAGCCCCTCATATGACAGCTGGACCCGCTCGCGCAGGGCATCGTCCTCTTCGAGCACCTGCGGCGTCGGCGGCACCGTGCTCGGATCTCCGGCCTGAATCACCAGGCGCTGCAGGTTGACGTTGGCGGCCAGATGATCGAGGTCGGCCCGCTCGGCGTGGGCCAACAGCAAGGCCTTGCCCGCGTCGTTGACCCGCGCCCGGTTCTGCAAGGCGCCATATGCGGCCTGCTCGATCAGCTTGAGCACCGGGTCGCTTTCGAGCTCCGCACTCCAGTTGTCGCCCATGCTCAGGCGGAAGGCTTCCAGCTTCTCCTGGTAGACCACTTCAAAGTCGAGGTCTTCAAGCACTTGCGGCGGCGGCAGGGCCGCCAGTTCCATAGTCATGCGGACACCTCCAAAGTCACGTCGCTGCCCAGGTACTGCCCGGTCAGCTCAAAGGTGATACGCCCGTCGAGGATGGCCACGGCGCGCACCCGGCCCAGTTTCAGGCGTGGCTCCCAACGCCCGAGCGTACTGGCCACCTCGGCCTGCACGGCGCTTTTCCAGCCGTCATTGACCGGCAGGTCGACAAAGCGCCGTAGCTTGCTGCCGTACTCCGGGCGCATGCGTCGGCTGCCCAAGGGCGTGGACAAGATGTCCTCGATGGACTGGCGCAGGTGATCGAGTCCGGAAATGAGTTGGCCGGTGCGGCGGTCCAGTCCGATCATCCCGATCATGTGATCAGCCCTCGACCGCGACAAAATCCTTGCGGCCATGCAAATACTCGATCGCGACCGTGTCATCCGAGGCCACCGCGACCCGCCCTTTTTCCACTTTCAAGGTGCGCTCGGCCTCCAGCAGAATCAGCACCCGCGACGTGTACAGCGTGTCGCGAAAGAAGCTCAGCGTGGCCGGCGAGGGCGCTTCGTTGGCGGTCGAGACTTCCTTGGTTTTACTCGTCATGGTTTTTCTCCAGACATGAAAAAGCCCGCGCGCGGCGGGCTGAAGGTGAATGTTCACTCAATGCGAGTGGTTGCTGCTGTTGCCCCCGGCATCCATGATCGTGCCGGCGCCGGTGATGTCGCCGGATACACTCAACGCACCGTCGATGCTCACCTCACCCACCAGGGTGATCTGGCTGGCAGTCACCCGGATTTGCTCCGGCGTCACGTCAAGCTGCGAGCCTCCGACCGTGATGGTTGCGCAGCTGCCGTCGGGTAATGCGATGCTGTAGCTGCCGGCTTGCCAGTCGTAGACCAGCGAGCCGCCATCGTCGAAGTACCAGGCCTCGACGTGATCGCGGTTGTCCGGTGGTGCCCCGGCGTTGCCATACAGCCCCGGGATGAAGGTGCCCATGGCCGGATCACCGCTGGGGCTGAACAGCACGCCCTGCTCCCCCGTGCTCGGTGCACGCCAATGACGTGCCTTACCCGCGGCCAGGCTGTGCCAGCGCACCCAGGCACTGACCCAAGTACCGGCCTTGACCCGCACCCGGCCGGCCATCAGATCAATACCGACCACCACGCAGGGCATCAGCATCGCCGCGATCATCCGGTCATGTTCGGCGCTTGCGTATTCCATGCCAGATCCTCCGGCTGAAAGTAGTGATCTTCATTGCCGGTACCGGTGCAGCCATCGACATTCAGGTACAGGGTGCCCGGGGGCTCGACAGGCCAAAGCCACTCAACCTCGCCGAGGTAGATCTGCTGGGTCCATTCCACCGTCCACACGGTGTAGCCATCCAGTTCGGGTTTGGTCCAGTCCTGACGCGAGGCCACAAACTGCGCCTGTTCGACGTTATCCAGCCCCCAGGTTTGTGCCCGCAACAGAACGGCAAGTTGTGCCGCCAACTGGGCACCAAGTTGCTGATGACGGGCCAACTCGGGCGCAACAATGACCCGCGCTTCAAAGCGCTGGATCAACACGGTTTCACCGGTGCCGATGTCAGGCCCGGGCTCAAACTCAACCGGCTCGAGAAATACCGCCGGCAACGCTATCCGGTCCTGAATGTCCGGACAGGTCGCCACAAACCGCACCGAAGGCAGTGCCTGGCGGATGTGGTCCTCGATGGCGGCGTACAACGCATCCAGCGAAAAGGCAGGATCAGACACGGGTACTCCCCTTCAGGTATTTGTGCAGTTCAAAGTTCATCTCTTGTTTGAACACGACCAGTAGACGCTCGTCGGCCTTGTTGGCCCAGGTGTAAAACGGACCTTCAACTTCTTCGAGCGAGACCTTGGCCTTGGCCAGTGGAAAGCGATTGTCGTTTTCCACGATCCAGCCCGAACTTGTGCCTCCACCCGCGGACGCGCTGCTGCCGGGATAGTCATCCGGGTTGAAATGTTTGCTGGAGGTGCGGATCCAGATGTCCGCCTTGTTGCCATAGACACGCTTGTAAAAGGCGCCCTGGTAGCGCCGCCCCGCCACCGAGACACCGGCCTTACCCTGCCGGGGATTGCCTACCCGGCTGGCCTCCATCGGGTTGGTGCCAAACCAGAGTTTGCCCAACTGCCCTTGGCCTTTGATGGGATAGCTGCGCAGGCGCTGACGCACCGCCCGGACGGCGATCCGCTCCTGTTTACTGACATCGCGCGCCATGTGCGTGGCCAGCCAGCCCAAGGTCTTGTTGATCGCCCGTCGTTGCGCCGCAGCAGCGGCCTTGGGCACCACCTTGGCCAGACTGTCGAAGGCCTGCATGTCCTTGGTCGAGAGTTGCAGCGAAACCGGAACGGCACTCATGCTTTTAACCTCAACGACAAGGCCACCAGACCATCACCCGCCGGTTCCAGGTGAATCAGGGTGTACTCGCCGCCACCGTCCAGGATGGGCAACTCGATCTGCACCGTTTGCGCTTTTTCCACGCCCGCGGCATCGGCCACCCGAATATGAAAGCACGGCTCGCGCAGACCGGTGTTCAAGCGCCCGATCTTGGGTTGCAACCAAGGCGCCGAGAACATGCCCAGCACGCGCCGACCTTCAATGAAGCCAACATCGGCCAGGGTGTCGAACACCACGCTGTCGATCTCCGCGACCAGGTCTCGAAAGGCCATGGTCAGAGCGTCAGCAGGATCTGCGCCCGAGGACGCGTGCACAGGTGTAACGGGTTGGACTGGGCTTCTCCAGCCATGCCCTTGTTGAACGGCAGTGGTTCCAGCTTGCTGTAATACGGCAGGCCTTGGGTGTTGGCCGTTTCCATGTAATCCGCCGGAGCAAAACAGGAGATGTACAGCTCCGGCACACCTTCGGGAATCAACAGGGCTGTATCGTCATGAATAAACGACACGCCAGCGATGCGCCCGCGGTAGCGCTCCCAGACGATGCCACCGAGCTCGAAGCTGTCCCGCGCATCACCACGCAATTCCGCGGCCTGGATCGTATTGAGGTAGGTTTCCTCAACCGATTTGTGTGTGATCAGCTTGTTCCAGAAATTCTTGCCACAGAAGGCCCGCGCGCCCGAGCTGGTGACGCTACCCAGTTCATCGTCCTGCATGTCCAGCGCTTCGGCGCACTTGACCCGGATCTTCGTCGCCGAGTCGTTCAGGCCCATGGACAAGCTTTGTTGCTCCACACCAAACGCCTGATAAATGTTCAGCAGGACCGTCGAGCCATCCGCGTCCAGCACCAGGCCGTTCAGCGCGCCCATGCGTTGAAATTCATGGGTGGCATCGAGCTGACGCTTGGCCTTGCTCAGGCGCGTGTTCACTACGCCCTGCACGGCCTGCAACTCGGTGGTCGTACCAAAGGCGCGAATGCCCTGGATCTCGTCGGCCTTGATGGTGAAACGCTGCGGCAGGTGCACGGTGTTGAACGGAATCATCTGACGCTTGCTTGCACCCACGACCAGACCCGAGGTGCCGCGCTCACCCGCCGGCACCAGGGCCAGGGTGTTGCCGTCCTTTTCGATCTGCACGGTCAGGGTGCTGATGCCTTCCTCGCGAAACAGGCCCAGGCTGCTGATGCGGCCCGGCAAGTATTCCTGCTCATTGATCGCCGCGGTAAGCGAAGACACGGAAAAAACATCGTCGGTAAAAATGCCAATGTCGGCCATGAAGGGACTCTCCAGAAAAGCAAAACCCCGCACAAGGCGGGGTTGGGGTAAGGGGGGCTGACTTAGCGGGCTATCAAAAATTGAGCCGCCAAGGCGGCCTCCGCGTCAGCATCGAAACCGGTCAAATGCACCTCGCTGACCTCGGCCAGCCGTACCACTGCACTGGCGCGACGCTCTTCGGTCGATTCACCCAGCGGCCCGTAGAGGATGCAGGCCGCCACTTCAGTGCCATCAACGGCGGCAGGATCGTAGGGGGCAAACTCATTGGTCGCCGTGACCAACCCCAGCACCTGGCCAGCATTCAGTGCGGCACCGGCGGCCACCAGAATGGATTCACGAGAGATCTTCCCGGCCCCTTCGGAGAGCAGAAACTCGCCGGCGTGTAGCGTTTCGTACTTTACGGTCATGCTCGTGCTCCTTTTGCACTTTTGAGTTGCCCTGCATGGGCGGCC
This sequence comes from Pseudomonas sp. P4_C4, assembly GCF_056402055.1. Taxonomy (NCBI): domain Bacteria; kingdom Pseudomonadati; phylum Pseudomonadota; class Gammaproteobacteria; order Pseudomonadales; family Pseudomonadaceae; genus Pseudomonas; species Pseudomonas sp. P4_C4. Next base: position 21,046 of record NZ_JBFUID010000064.1, read on the forward strand.
TGACGGGCCGCCCAGATCGAAGAGGGATTCGGTTGTTTCGCCAGCACCTTTGGTGCAGGGTCATCGTCGAGGGGTACGCTATTGTCGATTTCGAAACCGTTGCCACTGCTGACGATCTTGTCAAACAGCCGCGCGCGTACCGCGGACTCATCCAGCCCGGCAGCCACGTATTCGGTGCCCAGCTCTGGCAAACGTGCCGCGACACACAGGTCATGCACTGCCTTGGCCCGCGTCAGCCCCGCCAAGACGATCTCTTCGCTTTCAAGCTGGGTCGAACTGAGCAATGGCGCGACCAGGTTGCTGATCCCCGCCTCCGTGCAACGTTGAGTGATCAACAACGCCAGCTTGGCCGAGTCCATCACGGGCTTGGGTGGATCGTTTGGCGCCGGCTCCGGATCTGGCTCAGGCAACTCATCGAGCTGGGCCAGCAATTCAGCTGGGGTGTGTTGATAACGCTGCATCACCCCGCCCTGCCCCAGACACGCCTTGACCGGCACCCCGTCGCCCACCTCATCGGCCAGCCCCAGAGCCACTGCCTCACTGGCTGTCAGCCAGGTTTCGGCGGCCACCAAACCCCGTAACTCCACCTCATCGATGTCCGGTGCCTTGGCCTTGTAGGCCGCGATGATCGCCTCCATGGTTTGGTCGAGGACATCCGCCACCTTGCGAAAGCTCTCGGCATCGCCGGCCGCATAGGTCCATGGGTTGTGGATCATCAGCATCGCATTGGACGCGATCACCACCTTGTGAGCACCGCACACCGCGACACTGGCCGCACTTGCAGCCAATGCATCGACACGCGCCGTGCAACGTTCGCCCAGCCGCGACAAAGTGTTGTGCATGGCCAACCCGTCGAACAGGTCGCCGCCGATGCTGTTGAACGCCGCGATCACCGGCGACACGCCATCATCGACGGCGCGCAGATCCTGCATAAACTGACTGGCCGTAATGCCCCAGGTGCCGATCTCGCCGTACACAAAGACTTCAATCAGCCGCTCGGTGGCTTCACCGCTGGCATGCACGGCGTACCAGCTTTTGTCCTGCACCGGCACCCGCTGGCCGGCCTTGTTGTAAATGCGCGGCGGCGTTTTCTTGCTCATGTCTGCTCCTTGTCGTCGAGCGCCTGGAGCAGTTCGACGAGCGTGCTGTAATTAAGACCTTTGCCCCGAGCCCGCTCGGCATCGGCGGCGTTTTCTTCGTCCACCGTTTCGGCGTCATAGCCGGTGCGCAGGACCATCTCGCTGCGCGAAGCAAAGCCGGCGTTAACTTCCATCGTGCGTGACTGAACATCCTGAACCGGATGGATGTAGGCCCAGCCTTGTGGCACCCAGCGTGTACGCAGGTACTCACGGCGTCGTTGGGCGTAGTCCGGCAACAACACGGCACCGCTGAGCACCGCCATGTCCATCCACGCGGCCCGCACCGGGCGACACAACTGGTGCACATACACACCAAATTGCAGCTGTTCCAGTCGACGCCGGAACTCAGTGAGCACCACCCGCAGCGCGCGGTCGTTCACTTCGCGCATGTCGCCAGTGAGGATCTCGTATGGCATTCCGGCGCCGGCCGCCGCCGCCATCAATTGCTGACGCATGAAATCCGGGTAGTTGTTGCCGGCATCTGGCGGTGAGGAAAACTCGACCTCCTCACCCGGCAACAACTCCTGCATGGTCCCGGGTTCCAACGCCACCATGGGCGTGAAGCCATCCGAGGCGAGATTCAGCGGCGCACCGGTCACCGGGTCTACGGGGGTCTGGATGTCATCCGGTGAAGGCTTTTTGATAAAACCGGCGAACAGGTTGGCCACCTCTTGGCGGAACAACACCGCATCGTCGTAGTTATCCAGGCTACGCAGGCGCTTGAGCACTGGTGATAAACGCGGCAGACCACGCAGCTGACCCGGTTCGACCGGCTCAAAAATGTGCAGCACCTGGCTCGCCGGTACGCGCACCAATTGGTTGTAGCCACTGTTCAACGACGAGGCATCGCCGGGATGCGAGCGATACATCCAGTACGCCACCCGGCGGCTATCCGGACTGAACTCAATGCCGGCGCGAATGACGTTGCCGTTACGGGCCATTTCGAATTTGTCGTGTGGCACAAACTCCGGTGCCAGCACCTGGAGTTGCAGCGGCACCACCAGCCCCTCATCGAGGCTGCGCGGGCGCAGGCGGACAAAACATTCGCCGGCCGTTTCCACCGTCCGCGCGATCAACGCCTGCTGTCCGTAAAAGTCGGTGAGACCATCGGCGTCGGATTCTTCGGTCCAGTCGGCCCAGAGTTCCTGCAGCAGATGCCGAAGCTCGTCATCCTGGGTTTTCGGCCGCGGCGTGATGCCAGTGCCGATCAGGTTGCTGACCCGCTTGTCGATAATGTTGAAGGCGTACGGGTCGTTGCGCACTGCCGCGCGGGAACGCGAGCGCAGGTTACGCAGCGCCGGAATGGCAATGCTGTTGAAACCGGCGTCGGGCGCATCCCAACTGGCGGAACGACGCCCTTCAGCCGCGCCTTCATAGCTAGCCTTGATGTTCGAGGGAATCAAGAATCCGCTGCGGCCCAAGGTGGGAAAGTGACGAGCCATTACAGTCCCTTGCCTCCATGGTAAAGCCGAACGATGCGCGAACGAGGTCCGGCCGCCGCGATCAACGAGCTACGAATTTCATCGCGTGCCCTGAGCAATTCGTCGATGTCGCGGTACTCGACGTTGCGATCGGCGTAACGCACGATTTTTTCGCCACGCGCAATTGCCTTCTCGACCGCATCGAGTTGCTGTTGGGTAAAGGCCATGGGGATCGCTCTAAAGTAATAAGACAACATGGGTTGCAACCGTGCGCCTTCACTCAGCGTCGTTTTTTGAGGTAGCCGCTGCTGGAGCTTCGACGCTGTGGCGGCCGTGCAATCGGCAGCGGTGCTATTACCGGCTTGGCCGGTGGCGATACGGGATCAGGCGGTTGCTGCGGAGATGGTGCCGGAGTGCGGACACGTTCGACTGCAATGGATTTTTCACCCGCAGGCGCCGCCTGCAACAGGGCGCTTCTCACTCGTTCCCAGTCGTGTTCCTTGTAGCGATTCAGACCCAGGTAATGCGCCATCGCCAGGCTGTACACCATCAAGTCGAGGGCTTCGTTGCGCTCCGCCTTGCCCTTGACCCATTCGATTTTTTTGTAGCCTTTGATGTACCGAGTCACCTTGCGCTCGGCGACGCACTGGGCGAAGAAATCATCCGGCAGGTCGTTGGCAAAGTGCAACGCGCCGGGACCGTCCTCCACCGGATAGCGGTTGTAAATCCAGTCCTTGGCCGTGTCGGTACCGATGAACCAGAGCTCGACACCTTTGCGCTCGGTCAGGCCTTTCCAGGTGACATCCATCATCGATGGCCGCTGCGCAATCACCGGCCGACCCGACTTACTCGCGCCCTTGACCGCGAAGATGTTGCGCCAGCGCCGCAGCCGGCAGAACTGGTACACCTCGTCGGTGTGGTTGCCGCCGGAGTCGATGCCGGCTGCCCGGATTGTCAGGTCCGCGCCACACGGATGCGGATAACGCGCCTTGAGTTTGTCGTCGAGCACGGACCAGGTGCGTTCGTCGGAGGGATCGCCCCAGATCACCTGATAGTCGATGATCCAGCGCTCCATGCCGGCCCCCCAACCCACCACCATGAACTCCAGCCGGTTGGCCTGGACATCGACCGCGGCTGTGAGCATCAGCACGGCGAATGGCATCGACCCCAAACCATAGGTTTCCAGGCGGGCCCGAGCCATCAGCACATCGGCTTTGGTCTGCTCTTGGGCGCTGTCCCAGACCTTGGCCAGACGGGTGTTGTAGAACACCTGCATCGGTTCAAGATCACCACGGGACATAGCTGTTTTGGCCTTCTCGAACTGCTTGGCCAGAGCTGCCCAACCGGTCCAGCCGGGCGGCGAGTACAACGCATTGAGGTTGAAGCCGACGGTTTCGCCATCACCTTGGGCATGGGCGCGCCACTCGCCCTTGGCCAACATCTCTCCCTTATGGTGCTCCTCGATCAACACATCACAGTCAGACCCGGCGCACTCGTAGTGTGCCCGTTGGCAATCCGCCGAGTAATGCAGGCGTTCCCATTCCAGGACTTGCATGTGCCCGCAATTCGGACACGGCACGTAGTAAAAACGCTGGTCGCTGGTCTCGAACAGATCAGCAATGCGCGAGGCGCCCCGGATCGTCGGCGAACTGGAAAAGTAGAACTTGGCGTTGCGGCCAAACGTACTGCCCCGGGTTTCAGCCAGCTCAATCGGGTCACCCTCCTCGCCCACGTCCACCACCCAGCGATCCACCTCATCACCGTAGATGTACCGGGCCGACAACTCCGACAGGTTCGCCGCTGAACCCGCGGTGGTGACATACAACGAACCACCTTCGAACTCTTTGGTGTCCATGGTGTTGCGCGCATCCCGCGAACGGTTCGCCGCCACGCGTTCACGTAGCACCGGGGTGGCTTTGATGGTCTTGCCGATGCGCGACGAGACTCGTTTGGCCAGCCCCAGGCTGGGCAACAGCGTGAGAATATTCGACGGTGCCATATGGATCAGGCCGCCAATCCAGTTCAAGGCGATCTGAGTTTTCATCAACTGCGAGGCCACCATGGTCACCACGCGCTTGCACGGGTGGGCCGGTGACAGGCAGCGCATGGGCTCGCGGGCATACGGTGTTCGCGCTGTGCGGTACTGTCCTGGCTCGGCAGCCCCGGCATCCCGCGGGATGCGCATGAACTCGTCAGCCCACTGATCGATCCAGACATCCGGCTCTGGTCGCAGCCCGCGGAAATACGCCTCCCGGTACACCGCTGCACCGTCGGGCATTTCCGCTGACATGGATTAGCTCGCTGCAGTCAAAGAATGGATGAGGTCTGTCGAGGACATCCGTTCGGCATCGTCCAACACCCGACGTAATGCGGCAGTGAGATGCTTCTCGATTTGCCAGTGATCACTCATGGCGGCCAATTCGGGGGCCAACTGTGGCGGCATACCCAGCAACAGATCCCGTAACATCCGCCCGGTCGTGTACGCCGCCGTTTTAACGGCCTCCAACTCGACGTGGGCGCCACGATTCTTGTGAAACTCGCTCTCGGTCAGGCGTGACTCATAAAACTCGCGATAGGCGCGCGACTCCTGAAAGTCCGGGATGCCCTCGCCGGCCAACGGAGCATGGTGCGAAATAACGGCTAAAGGCTCGTATTCGATCTGGGGGCCCGGGGTATTGCCTTCCGGCCTGCGCTGTATCCGTTCGCGCTCATGTCGCGCCGCCACATTGGCTTTGCTCGGATCCGCAGTGCTGAACAGGAGCCGGTCCGTGGCCTCGACATCCACCATGCCGTCCGCCATCAGAACCAAACGACCGCTCTTGGCCAACTTCGACACATAGGGTTTCGACCAGCCTTGGCGAGCGGCGAACTCCGCTTTGGTGAGTGCTGTCATGTCGATGCCTTACGGTTAACCCGGTGGGGCCGAGAGTTAACCGAGTAAATTAGTCGGTTAACTCCTAGGTTAACCACCTCAAGGCCAGGGCCTGCCTGGCTTTCAGCCAAATTCATGACCGTTTTTTAATCGCTTAGTTAACTCTTGGTTAACTGCCTTAGTTAACCGGGCTGAAAGCCACGGCCCGCCTGACTTTCAGCCGACTCGACAGTTGGCTGAGTTAACCAGGTTAACTCCTTAGTTAACCGCCCTGTAAGCCACAACCCATAAGGCTTTCAGCTAAGTTAACCAAGGGAGTTAACCAGTTAACTAACCCTAGAGGGGTGCCGCTAACGCGTTTGCGCGAGTCTTATGCCCCGTGTTCCTTGGAAGTTGCCAGGGTCCCCGGGCCTCTGCCGTCTGTCGAAATCACTCACTGCGTTTGAAACGGAGGCAGTCGACTAAGAGCATTACTTTGCACGATGAGATCGCTTGTTTACGGCTCATGCGGATATCGCAGCAATCTGGCGGGCAACCTCGTCATGGATCAGTTTGGCAGACCAGGTATGCGCAACGACGTCAGTGCCGGCTTCCAGCATCGCGGCATCACCTTCGACGGGAATGGCAGGCAGATCGGTCAGATCGTTGTAGCTACCGGAGAAGTCCGAAGTCCCACTGCCAATTGCGGCACGCGCAGCCGAGGCGTCAACACTGACCAGCACCGCCTTACCGACATCCGACGCGTCCGTGATGTTGTCCGAGGTGATGTCGCCCGGTGCACTGCCAACATTGCTTGATCCCTTCACTACAGCCTGAAGCACTTGAAAGCCTTCAGTGATGGAGACAGGACTACCATAAGGCTGCCAACCATCGGCGAGGGCCTGTGCCAGCTTGACCGTCAGCTCCTCGGGAGTGTTGGCGACAACGGTTTCGTATTGGGTGTAAGCCATTCTCTAAATCTCACGATTGAATGATTGAGCGGCGAGCGGCTGACATGCACGCGAATCACCACAGTGGATGTGGCTCGTGACGGCGTAGGCCAGCAGGAGCACAAGTGGCAGCGTCCAGGAGCGGCGCTTCACGGCGCCGAATCCGATTTGGGAAACTTGAAGTCAGCGAACCGATCAGCCAGATCGGCGATCTTCTTCACGCCAAGAAAACCGATGAACACCCCGGCAGCCGTGGCGAAGTTCTGCGGTAAGCCGAAGTACTCCAACAGCGGAATCAGTCCAACGGTGATCAGTGTGCAAAGCGAAGCTTCAAGCAGTGCCTGTCGCCGCGAGCCACCGCCATAAATGATCCGCAAAGCACCGACCACGAATGACAATGCTCCGGCGTAGATCGTCGACGCATGCTGTCCCAGCCACGCGAATAGGACCAACCATGTGTCTGGTTTGTCGGGCATGTTTTTCATCCGAATTCCTCCCTTTCGGGGAGCGCAATAGGTCCGGCTCCAGCAGCAGTCCCCGCTTGGAGCGATGGATGTGGCGGTACCGAAAACGAAAAACCCTGCTCGATGGCAGGGCTTGTAAAGGACACAAAAAAACCCGGCTCAATGGTCGGGCTCTTTAAAGGCGTCTCGCTGCGTTGACAGCAACACACGCTGCTATAAAAGCAAATCTATCCCGCGCGGAAAAGGCTTTTTGCAATAAAAGCGAAGCTTTACCCAAATTGGTACGGCCCTTCGAGACAGGCAGAAATCGGCCCAGATGTTGCCGGTCGCGAAACGTTGTTTACAACCCAAGATGAGCAGGAGTGTACCGATTGCGACTTGGGGCATGGAGACTCTCACGAAAATGAAGAGTCCAATTTATCGGTGGGGGCTGGCAGGCGCGAAGGCCTCCAAGAGCAGCTCGCTGTCTTCTTCCTGAGGTAGTGATTGCCTTTCTAGCTTGTCCTGAGCCTGGTAAAACAAACGTGACGTTACGAATCTGTTAGCTGCCAAGCCTAGGGGGCGTAGCGCCAAGCACTCCGAACCGGAGAACCGACCYTGACCTCTGGGGCCTACAGCTCACTCTCCATGCCCCGTTACCGAGACTGCCTTGATTTCAAGGTCTGAACTGRCCAGAGGCCACCCGAGTAGTGCTATCTTCGACAAGAGATAGCTTGGGCTTAGCTGTGACTCTGGATCGCAGGGAAATGGGTAGATCGGTTGGTCGACTAGAAACACTAAACAACATCTGCAATTTACTTATAAAGCAAGGAGCATGGCTTTGTTAGTCGCAAATGAAGGGCTCGAAATTCCTGAGGCAGCAATTAATAGCGCATTGACCAAATTATCATGGAAACTCCTAAAAAGAGAGCTTGATAAATTTCAATGGTATAGAAACCCGCTTGCATTACTAAACGCAATTATGCGGACAGAAACACTTATCAATAGACGCCCGAACGCGGAAAAAACAAGAAAGAGAAAAGAACTATTCGATGACCTCATAGCCTTCATATCTCTTAGACTTGATAAGCCTTTGCTCGACCACTTTAAGAAAATGCTTGAATTCTTTGGCATTGTAGAAACATGCTTTAGTGAAGTATTGAGTTTTGAAGGTGAGCTATCCGCTTTAAAAGATTTAAGCCCAGAAACCAGGCTATGGTCTACTATGACCTGGTTCGTAGGGGATCAAAATCATTTATATAAAAAAGTAGAAGATCAATTTGAGACAGGGACACCAGTACTTATAAACAGTCTTTCAGTAACTGATGCGTACGGTATTCCCGTAGACCCAGAAACTTATCACACGCAACAAGTCGAAGCCTTAGGCTCCGCTATATTGATGGAAGCTTATCGCAATAACTGGTTTAGCTCTGATGGGATTGTAGTAATTCCCGACCGAGTTCCTGTAGATGATGCCGAGGCATTTAAAGCCGGATCAATTCTCTATAATGCAAACATCTGGGCACTCATAGACATCCTACAAGAGCATGTGCGCTACCTAGGTAGAGAACATGATATTAAGGAGGCGCATGAATATGACAATGCCCCCGACAACTTTAAATTTGGAATTGAATTTGGGGAATCCACCGAGGCGCAAATTTTTGACTTCATCGCCGGCCAACGAAATAGCTCTAGGGAATACACAAATTTTTTCTCCATAAACAAGGATCCCACGCTTAATTCATTACTGGACGCGGCCGCAGCAATTAGTGGGTCGAAGACTGTCAAAGACCACTACCATGCTGCATCATCGCTCACTACATTACTAAGCTACAATGTACTTGAAGATGATGCGCTGTATGAAGGGTTAACTTTAAGTGACTGGATTGATGGCTTTTGCTTAATTAGAGAATTTTGTACTGCCATGCTGCCCAAAGCTTCCGAAGGAAAGCCCATGATTTCTGAACTTATCACTTTCAGTCAAGACTCCTTATTAGCTCATCTTCAATCCTCTGGAATGACCAAAGAAAAATCACTTACCTTTGTTAAAAATATAACCTTCCATCGAAAGGCAAGAGATCTTTTTGATGCGCCACTCATAAAGACATCAACAGGATTTGCAGTTCTTTACGACATCCTCAAAGGAAGCGTAATAAGCAGAGCGATCGCATCGAACATACTGAGTAGAAAAGGTGAATTTAAGCCAAAAGGAGATGGACTTGAAAACGAAGTAAAAGAGCTTTTTATCTCCCATGGGGTCGAGGCGGTAGGCTACAAAAGAAAATACCCTGAGCCAGAGGGAGAATATCAGTACGATGTTTTAGCACTATGGGATGGCAAACTATTTGTTTTAGAATGCAAGAATAGATGGCTTTGCGAAGGTCGCCCGGTTGCGATCTATAACTTCTTAAAACAAACTCGCGAAGATGTCCGCCAAGCAACAAGACTGGTAAACGGTTTAAAACTTCATCCTGAGATGGTACATGCGGCATTTGGTCGAGAAGTAAAGTACGACGAAATTATTCCGTGCGTCGTTGCTGGGCTACCATACGCGATGCCAGACCAACTAGGTGGCGTGTTTTTTACTGACATATCGATACTCACCAGATTCTTTTCAGATAGATATTTTGGCGTGGAATACTCTGATCGATCTAGAGAAGATCAACATGTAATTTACGATCAGTGGGAAACAAATGCGCCCTTAGTTTCTGACCTTATCAAAACGCTTCGTAACCCTATACAAGTAGCTATCACGAGCAGCACTCTTGGTACAAGAAATGTGGAATTTCCGGTTGGTCGATCTATCCACCTAAAGTCCTCCTACACCTACACCAAAAAGTTAAATCTAGAAGCATACCGAGACATCATAAATAGCTTGTAATTTTCGTATACTCAAGGACAACAATATGCAACAGAACAACACGGACACAAAGGGAAGCTTTTCCGTAAGATATAAAGAGTTATCCTTTGATGGGGATGAGTGGCCAAGCGGCGAAGACAAGCTCTCTAGGCGGAAAGAAATTGAAAATCTAACTCCGCTATTAATAAACGCACAAGCACCACTTGTAATATGCTTGGACGCCCCATGGGGCGCAGGAAAAACAACGTTCCTCAAGCTGTGGACACAGTACTTACGGTCACTTGAAATCAAAAGCCTATACTTAAATGCTTGGGAAAATGATTTTGCAGATGACCCCCTACTTCCACTATTAGCGACATTCGACAACTGGATGGCTGCTGAAAAAGAGGAGTCCAAAGCAAAAGTCGCTTGGAGCAAGGCCAAAAAATTTGTTCCTGACATACTCAAATCCTCTGCCGTCGCTGCGGCCAAAGCTGCATCGTTTGGTATATTAGACATAGATAAAGAATTAGAGAAACTTGCCGGAGACGTAGTCGGAGGTGCAGTCGGCGACATCGTAGATAGCTTTAATGTGAAACAAAAGTCATTAGCGCAATTTAAAGATCAGCTATCCCTAGCTCTAGAAGGTTTACCGAATAGCCAAAACAATCTAGTTATCTTTATTGACGAGCTAGATAGATGCCGCCCTACTTACGCAATTGAAATGCTGGAGCGAGTCAAGCATCTTTTTGATCTTGATCGAATCATATTCATACTTGCAATGAATCGAGATCAACTAGGTAAAGGAATCCAAGGAGTGTATGGTTCTTCGTTCAATGGCATTCAGTATTTGAAGAGATTCATCGATATTGACTACCAACTTAGAACACCATCCATTAAGGAGTATATTTCTGTCAGACTACAAGAACAGGAAGTTGTAGACTACTTTCGAGCGCGACAGGATGGACGTTATGATCTTGAACACATAACTGAACTTATGACGTATCTTTCGCTTCGGTTCGAGTATACCCCTCGCGACATTAATCAGCTGATTGGCAGACTAAAGCTTATTTTCCGCAGCATTCCTCATAATCATTACCTTGATGAGTCAATCATCGTGCCTTTGTTAGTCTTGAGGCAAGAAAACCCACAGCTTTATACTCGGTATTCAAAGGATGCATTTTGCGCCAATGATGTAATTGAGTTCTTGTCAGGGGCTCGAATTGGTGAGGGTGCGTTGGAGCATCGCATTGCTGTAATGTTCGGCTACCTATTAGGTGCTGCTAGAGACCCACACTCCAACCAAAGTCTGGAGAGCATCCTTGCGCCTTGGAAAAAATGGTCCGAGATGCTGTCAGAAGCAGCTGAAGCATCCCAACTCCGATCAGAGCTGCAAAGAACAGTCAATGTGGTGATTGAGCTTGCTACTAAAGATCGTGAATTCAGAAGTCGAAGAGGGCTTAACGAGCTAGCCTTTAAGCGTATTGAGCTAGTCGGAGAAATTAATTTCGCATAACATTCTGATGCGAGCAATGAGATATCGCYCAGTCCTTAGCGAATCAATTCCATGTTAATTTACTTCTGGAATTGAATTCGCTAAGGATATTACCCATACCGCCGAGGATCCCAGTAATACTCTACTCGGAAAACTTTCATGAGATGAATTTCCCAAAATTCCTTAGACGCATTAAGTTTGCTACTGGCCGATTTCTGCCTTTCGTCTCCGTCAATTTCGAGTCGATTGCTGCCTTTTGTGATAGGCAGTAATCGACAGATAAATTAGGCAGCTTGCCGCATTGAATGGACAGCACAATCGATCCATGCTGCCCCTGCTCTCGCCAGTTCACGCGTTTTCCCTTCGCTTATGCCGTAGTACTTGCCAACCCGGACCATGGTCCATTTGGTACCGTAGTACAGCCAAATAATATCTCCCATTTGCTGATCCCTATGCGCAAGTCTGGCCACCGCATTGTCGATGGCCATTGCCCAATCGTCGGTGATGCAATAATTTTGGCTCGGCGACACTTGCGGCATCGCCTGGCGCATCAGAGCAAAGGTCGGTGAGGTGTAATTTGGTATCCCTGCCCCGTCCATTCGCCACCATCCCCACTGTTCCAACAAGTACTCGGTGTCTCCTAATGGTCGGCCTGCCGGCTTACGAATCATCATGCATTCAATCCCCTGTGTAATTTGATCCGCCGGCACCGCGACGGTTGTTCTGTTGGTAGCACTCGGCTGGGCCAGATATCGACGAGCCCTGCTGGAGCACTGCAATTTCGCGTTGAGCCCACTGCAATTTGAAGCTCAACTGCGTCACCAATTCGTCCGAAGAAAGTACCACTCTGCTACCCAAAACTACCCAACCGGAGCCGTTGCAATCACTGCAAACCAGCTCATAAAAAACGCCCTGCACCACCGCTTTTCCTTTGCAGGCCGGGCAAGGCTCCAGCTCGATCCGCTCTCTCTTAAAACCGAAGCCTTGCCCTTTTTTCATGTTTCAAATCCTCGCCTATGGTTGATTCTTGAGTGGCCGTGCAGCCCTTATTCTCTGTGGCTTCCAGCGCATTACCGGAATCTCCAGATCTAACGTTGGTCAACATATGAATCTGCTCAAATCCCTTCTGATCTAGATGCGCGTGCCACTGCTCCAGGGCATCACGCTTGCGCCCCATCACGTCCGACTGGATGTACACCTTCACGTTGTGACCCATCGCGTGGTTGATCAGCAGCTCACCAATCAGGTGGTCAATGCCGAGGTCGGCCCAGCCGGTACGTGCCAACTTGCGCAAGTCGTGACTGGTCCACTCGCCCTGCCCCAGCCGAACGAATACGGCACTCGCCTGCCCTTCACTGAGTGCCTTGCCGTTACGAGACGGGAACAGGAATTGACCGTAATACCCTTTGGCCCGCTGAATCTCGCGATAGCTGATGAGCACCTTGCGCACCTGCTCAGTCAACGGCAGGCGATGCTCGACGCCGGTCTTGGTGTGCTCGGCAGGAATGAACCACTCGCGCTCGGCCAGGCTGATGTGTGACCAGCGTGCCTGCCGGGTTTCGCCGATCCGCGTGCCGTGGCAGAGCATCAGCAACGCCAACAGACCATCCCCCGGGTTGTTCGCCATCGCACCGAGCAAGCGCGTCATCAGGTCTTGCAGCTGGGTGCCGCGCAACCGAGACGGCTTGATGCCGATCTTGGCCTTGGAGAAGTCATTGAACTTGATGGCCATCATCGGGTTTGACGAAATCAGACCCAGCTTGAACGCCTGCCGAAAGGACAGGGCCAGCAACTGGAACACCGAACGTACGTAGTCGATGGAAATGCTTTCTTGCAGCGGCCACATCAGGTCGCTGTCGAGGGTGGCCTTGTCGATATCGGTCAGTGGCAGATCACCGAGGCGCGGCATGAGGTGGCACTTGATCATCGAGGCGCCGGTCTTCTTGCGCTTCTCGGACAAGCTGCGATCACGCGCCATGCGCTCGGCGTACCAGGTCAGCAACTCACCGGTCGTGACCCACTTCGAAACGGTCGAACCTTCTTCGGCAG